>JAPDKD010000118.1 GCA_029258735.1 archaeon
GGGCTGGGGGATGCGATAAGCAACGTCAGTAGGCTGGGTATAGGCGGCCAGGCTCCGCCGCCGCCACCCCCACCGCCTCCCAGCTACTAAATCTTATATGGTTTTAATTTTTTTATTTCTTGAAGGGTTTTTTCTATAAATTGGTCAACTCTCTTATCCTCTATTCCCTTCTCCCTCAGCTCTTCCTTTATATAGGCTTCAACCAGCCTGTAACTCTTGAATTTCTCGTTCAGCCTGCGCCATGGAAGCCCCTTTAAAGCTTCTGCGAGTTCCTTGTCAAAGGGAAGTATTCCCTTAAGCATTAGGAATGCTATGCTCGGGTATCCGAGGTAGCCCCTGTACACGCTTCCGTTGTCGTTAGAGGTTATACCTAACTTGCCGTCCCACTTTACCGTGTACACTCTGTCGCCTTCCGAGCTTGTGACGCGCGCCTCGTTTTCACTTATCATTTCTATTCGGCCGTCAGCGATCGAGCCTAGGGCCTCTAGAACCTTTATTCTTGGCGGCATTTTCCATCTTGCAGGCATACCTTTTCACTCTATATTTGATTTTGACAGAGTAAAATTATAACCTTACTCGCCAGCTTATTTTTGATGATTGTAAGAGCACATGTCTATATTTCGGGTAAAGTTCAGGGAGTATTTTTCAGGGCAAGCACGAGGGAGGTGGCAAAGCGCCTGGGTCTGCGGGGATATGTGCGCAATCTTCCTGACGGTCGTGTCGAGGCCGTTTTCGAGGGAGACGAGAAAAAGGTAAGAAAGGCTATTGAATGGTGTTGCCACGGACCATCCCTGGCAATCGTTGAGAAGGTAGAAGTAGAATGGGAAGAGCCGAAAGGAGACTTTGATGATTTTGTTATTCTTTATTAAAAATTTCTTTGGTTACTGTCTTCTTAATCTTTTCTCTAGGTCTTCTAACTCTTTCTCGATTTCAGCTAAGTCCCTGTCTTCAACGCGTTTACGAGGTCTCCAACGTATAGCAAGGGCAACTAATGCTGCAGCTATTATTGCAGCTATCAGATATTCGGCAAGTGGTCTTTTAGTCTTCTTTTCTTCCTCAAAGGATGGTATTTCAATCTGAACTTTACGCGATAATGTGGGGACTTTAAGTGAAATGCTGTAGGTAACCTTCTGATTCTCTACATTTATATACTTGTCTCCGCATGTGGCTAGCGCATATACTTCTATGTCTTCAGAGGAGCCAGCCCTTATTTTTACTGAAAATTTTCCCAGTATTGGATGTTCTAGTTCACCGTTATCTGTGGAAAATATAGGGATTGCTATGGCGGAACTATTATCTAAAAGTTTTACAAATACAGATGTTAAGTTTTCTGGCTGATTTTTAAATTTGATGCCTAAAACTCTTCCACTGCGAGACCTAATTACCAGCCATAATATGGTGCATTTCTTCTCGTTCTTAACTTCTATTTTCGAAATCTTCCATTTGTTGCTGTGATTAACTAGCTTATATCCTATGGGAAGCTTTTCTATAGATCCTTTAAATGTGCCCCACGCTCTAGAAGTAGTATAATATCGATGCTGAAAAGTCAGCAGAGACCTTTGGCTTACGAGTAGAGCCTCCTTACTCGAATACACATTTGACAATGCGGTTAACGTTGTTTTTAAAGCATTTACGCCTTTTCCCACTAAAGATGATTGCTCAGCGAGATCTCCAAGTTTATCTGAAAGAACATTTAATTGATTAGCCATCTGCGTTAATCTTTTCGAAAGATCCGTTGTCGCATTTTCAAGTGCTTCCACACCTGTCGATAATTCCCTAAGCCCAACGCTTGCAGCCGATAATTGCGCTGAGACTATTTTTAGCTGAACTGATAACATTGTTAGCTGCATCATAAGCTGTTGAAGCTCAGGAGTAGGATTAGTGATTAGACTGGGATCCGCAGTTAAAATTATGTCTGTAAGCAGATTTAGGCTGTTTTTCGCCTCGCCTGACATGGCGGCCAGGCTACTAGCGGCCTTAGATAAAGCTTTAGAGTATTGTTCGAGAACTTGGCTGAGTTCATATTCCGTCTCTCTGTTAGCGTTTTCTGGTAAAGGAGTTTTTAACGCTTTGGACATGGCTGAAAGCGCGCTGGAGATGCCCTGAATGCCCGCTCCTAAAGAGTTCGCGGTTGAAGCTAGCGCTGAAAGGGTTTCAGATAGCTGGTGGCTTTCGGATATTTGCTGGTCTAAAGCTGGATTGGCTTGCTGTATTATTGAGTAGGATATGGATATAGGGTCTAGGTTTACCTCGCCCCAAGCGCCTAGGCTTTTTACTTTAAATGTTGCGTTCAACCAAGTCTCATCGTACACCGTTAATATCCAGCTATTAGCCATTAACTGTGATTGAGGTACGTTAGCTTCCTCAAGTTCTAATATATCGTCTGGGAAAGGCATAGACACCAGCACATTTATCGGACTTTTTTCGTACATTGGGCCGTCAAAGAGTCTGGGAAGATTGTTTTCGAATTTTAAGCAGAGGGTTATCCTGTCGCCTTTATTTACTTTAAGTTTCAGCATCTTTCCTTCTTTTACTGGTTTGATTTCTTTGCCGTTAACTATATAAAATATTTTTACAAGGAGTGGTAGTTCCTCCTTTGGGATTGAATCTACTTGGATTTCCTTCGTTTCGAACGGGTCTACCTTAACTTTCCAAGTTATTAGGTACAAAGATTCCGCCAGTTTCTCAACAGCTACTGGAGGGTCCGAGCACTCGGAAATTTTTACATCCGTCTCTATATCGTGGACGTACAGCGTCAACGGATATGAAAAATTGTTTCGCACGGAAATTGTAGTAGTCTCAGAGATGGATTTTATCTGTGAGAGAGGATTTACTGTAACCTTAATAGAGACATTACGAGAAACTGTCGCAATTGAACTGAACGGCAAAGCGTGGGAACAGGCGGACGCGCTGATTACAAATATAAGTAATATAACAATAGTGGCTTTCGCCTTCATTTTTCTATCCCCCTCCTTATGAGCTCCAAGTCCTGCAAGATTCGTTGCTTTATCATGCGATATTCCGCGTCTGAAATTTGCCCTGAAGTTAGTCTTCTTTTAAGCGAATTTAGCTCTTGACGCAGGATTCGAATGTAAACTCGCATTATCTCGTTTTTCTCTCCGACGCTTGGAGTCCAAGTATACTTCATTAAGTCTTCTGGGGGCGTTTTGTAGAGCTTCCCGTCCCTTATATGATATATTTTCTTTGCAGCTTTTGCAACACCTGGATTGTGAGTAACCACTATAAATGTTTGGCCAAATTTTTCGTTCAGCACCCGGCAGAGGGACATTATGCGGCTACCTGTAACCGTATCCAGAGAACCAGTCGGCTCATCCATTAAGACAAAGGTGGGGTGATTAGCTAACGCACGGGCTATTGCTACTCTTTGCTGCTCGCCGCCACTAAGCTCTCGAGGCTTATGGTTAGCTCTCTCTCTTAATCTCACTAGAGTGAGGAGGTCTAAAGCTTTTTCTCTCGCTTCTTTTTCGCTGTACTTGCCTGTTAGTAACATTGGCAGCGTTACGTTTTCGAGCGCGGTTAGGGTTGATATTAGATTAAAGAATTGGAATACGAAGCCTATTTTTTCTCGGCGTATGTGCGCTAGCCGTGCCTCTGAATAGTCTGTGACATCCTCGCCATCAATTATGACGCGGCCTCTTGTCGGTTTGTCCATCGTGCCTATGATGTTTAGTAGGGTTGTTTTTCCGCTGCCACTAGGACCCATAATGGCTATAAACTCGCCCTTATTTACGACTAAGTCTATCCCTCGCAGCGCATGAACTTCGGCTGGCGTTCCTTCCTCATAGACCTTTTCTACGTTAATTAGCTCTATTGCGGCTCTACTCATATCTCAGCGCCTCTATCGGCCTAATATTTGCCCCCTTCCAAGCTGGCTGGAAACCAGCAACAACTCCCACTGCCGATGCGATTATTAGCCCTTCTAGCAATACTACAGGGTCTATCACAGGCGTCAGTTGCATTCCCATAAACTTTATGAGCCCACTTGTTACTATGTGGGCGCCAGCTAAGCCTATGGCTATGCCTACGAGCCCGCCAATGAAGCTTAAGAGAAAGGCTTCTGAAAGGAAAATGGCGAGTATGTGTAGTCGTTGCGCTCCAATAGCTTTGAGTATGCCTATTTCTCTGACTCTTTCTCTCACTACCATAGCTATTGTGTTCATAACGCTGAGTGCTGCTACGATAAGGCTTATTGAGCCTATTGAGAGCAAAGTAGCGTTGACGACGTCCATTATTCTATTTATCTGCCTCGCTATTTGCTCTGGCTCTATGATGCGCGCTTCAGGGAACATTTTCTTCAAAGCTTCTGCTAAGGGGTGAATAAGATCTCTGGATGCGACTTTAATTACTATTGAAGACGCGTAGCCTGGACGGTTATAAAGTTCCTGAGCTTGTGATAAAGGCATTACTATGAACCCCATTTCTCCGAAAGAAAGGCCTATGTCGATTATTCCCACAACTCGGAATCTCTTGGATGTAGCGCCTGTTGAGCGAGGGGAGATTTCTATCGTGTCTCCAATATCTACGCCGAGTCGATCCGCGAGATTAGGCGTGATCAAAACGCCTTCCTCGTCCTCGTAGAACAGCCTTCCCTCCTTAAGCTCCATATTTGGGAACGCATCCTTCAAGTTTTTCAGCTCAATTCCTTCTAGTATCGCAGGTTGCAAGGCTGAGCCCACAAGTGCTGTTTGTTCAATCACTGGGTAAGCATTAACCACTCCGTGTATTTTCATTATGGCGGGTATTAAGCCTACAGGTACTTCGACCCCTGTTTTTCCTGAGAGAGTTACCGCTAAGCCGAGCGTCTCTGAAAGCATATTTTCTATCTGTGTTCGCATTCCGAGGGTAATTGACATTAAGGCTACTAGCGCAGCGATGCCGACAGCAATGCCTAAAATTGTTAGACCAGCTCTAACCTTTCTGCTGGTCATGTCATTCCATGCAAATTTAACCGCGTACTTGTACACACTTAGAGCGGACATACCTCACCACCAGCCATCCAATTACGAGCACTGCGACACCGCCTACAACCCAGGCTGCAACGTTCGCCCACAGAATACCCGCTTTCTCTATCTTAATTTCTACAATGTTTGATTCGCTTCCGAGCGTATTTGCATTCCCTAGCCACGCTGCCTTAATCTTACATGTAGAGCCCGGTGGCGCGTTAATAGTTATTGAAGCGGAAAACGTTCCGTTGCTTGCTTCAGCGTATCCCGGCGATGTCCATCCATCGCCGCAATCCACGAAAATGTGAACTGTGGCTGAGATAGGAGGATTGATGCTGCCTTTAAGTTCTACACGGCCTCCATTAGAAATACTAGTGGTTGATGCTGATATCATAATAGTGCTTGGAACCTTATCAACGTATACGCTTATGCTCCGAGACTGAACTGGAGCGTACTTTTCGTCTCCAGCCCATACCGCTCTATAAACGTGCTCGCCTAGTTTGAGGTTCTTAATAATATATTCAAAGTACCCTGTCGTATCGATTGAAACTGATGCTATCGAAGTCCATCCGGCTTCTCTTTTTTCTTGAATTGTTAAAGAGGCATAGGGACGGGATGGCGAAACCCATCCATATAGTTTCAATCGACCATTTGATTCATTAGCGTAAAACTCTATTTTCAGCTTCCCTTTAACGTTGACTGTTATGCTTCCCCTAGCAGTGGAATTGTATTCCGCGGCGTTCAGTGCCCATGCATCGACTGAAATTATAATCTTGTCTTTTTTGCTCGAAGTTACAGTAAACGTGGCTTTCTTTTCTTCTTTTGGAGAAATGACACCAAGAACGGCCTTATCGGATCCATAAACGTCTATTGGTCCATATAATGCGAGTCCACTATTGATAATACTGTAATTGCCAAGGTTCCTTACAATCACTGTTACAGTGAAATTTTCATTTTCAACGGCTTCCGAGGGTCCAAGAACATCTACATCTAAGTATAAAGGAGGCGAGTAGACGTACACTGGAAGCTCAACAGAGTATTCAACTTTAGATTCCCGATCCTCGTCATTTTCTGAATATATTTTCACCAATATTTTTAGGTTAAAGCTGGCTTTCTCGCCCCCTTTTATTTTGCTGAAAGTAGGATCAACGATTTTTAGCGGCACTATAAGTTCAAGGCTGTCACTTGTTGATGCTAGCTTTTCTATCATGGCGCGGGAAAATCCTATCGATGTGCCTTCAAGCTCCACGGAAAGATATCTAATTTCAATATACTTTTCTTCTCCAAGACTTTGCGCCTGAATTGAAACAGTAATGTTATAGCTGTTTCCTGCAGTAAAAACCTGAGGATAAAAGACTTCAAGCTTTACTACTGCTGTGCCAACATCGATAGAGAATTGCCTTTCAATAACGTAAGGCTCCGCATATAGTAAATTCGACTGCAAAGCGAAAGCTACTACTAGCAGCACCATTAAACTAATATATCGGATTCGATACATCATTATCGATATATTGAGAATGCGGATGCTAATAAACTTAACCGTGATGATAGATGCGTAGGCGCAAGTTTAGGGAAACCCTGGTAGTCATCATATTATCCGTAATGGCACAGGGAGAAACCCATGGCTATGACATTATACGGACAATTGAACGAATTACCCTTGGAAACGTAAAGCTGTCTCCTGGCACCCTTTACCCTTTACTATTCATTATGCGCAGAGAGGGACTGATAAAAGTAGTAAAAATAGACGAGGAGGGACGAAAAAAGAAGGTTTACTGTTTAACGCCTAAGGGAAGAGAATATTTGATTAAGCACATACCTTCTACTATTAAATATCTTAAATCTCTGGTAAATTTTCTAGAAGATATATCTAACATTTTAACTGCTGAACAAAGTTAAAGATAAAAATATTTTTACTAAGGCTTAAAATATTTGGGGGTTCAGCCCCCTGTGTTGAGGTAGCCTACCGCCGCCCGCGGAGAGGGCAAAACTGGTAGAGGCTACCCGGAGGGGGCTGAACCCCTATTTGCTCCTTAATATTTTAATGCGTTTTAAAAGCATTTTGTGAAATTGCTCGATTAGGGCTCGGCGATCCTCCATTAGAACTACGTCGCTTAGGCCCACAAGTACTATGTTATAGGCGAATGATGAAGGTATGTTTTGTAGTGGGAGCTCTACTACGTGGATTTTTCCTTTTTCTATTTTTCTCAAGACTTCCTTGGCGTGCTCTATATCCATGTAGTCTTCAAGAATTTCTCTATAGGTTTCTTCAAGCAGGGGAAAGTTGGGGAATTTAGAAACGACTTTTAATAGTGTTGTGGCGTTTATTTGTTGCTTATTTAGGCTGATCTCGTGTCCCTTATAATTTTTCAGTATCATTAATCCGCGATTGGCGACATGTCTAAATCTTCTTTTCATTAGTTCTGTGTTTTTAATTGATTTTTTCAGGATTTCCTCTATTTGTGTGCTTTTGACTTCGGATAGGTGGACAAAGGTTGGTGTGTCCGGCGGATATATTAGTGCGAATCCGTTGTCATGAAGGGATATTCCTATATTTCTTCTTACTTTTTTTGAGGCTATGTATGCGAGTGCATGGGAGAGGGCATCGTTAGTCTTTCTTCCGTAGAGTGCATGGAATATTTGCCATATCCTCTTACAGTCGTGGTAGTATTCTACTAGGATAACGTTGTGTGAGGGGAACGCTGGAGCATTAATGGTCTTTAAGAACTGGTATTGCTCTTTAAAGTAGTTTATAATTGCTTTTGCGGAGTTTTCATCCGTCCTGCATTCTCTCCTAAGGTATTCGGCTATTTTGTCGTCAGAACGTTTCTCCTCTATCCACTTGAACATCTTTCCCCTGAATTCCCCTATTTTTAGGGCTAGATCATAGCTTAAGGGCAGCATTTCGCTGAACCAGCTGGGCACCGTAGGCTTAGAATCAAATGCTGGTCGCACCGTAGCCCTGAATCCTCTGCTGCTTAAGTATTCGTATACTTTTCCACCTAGTACAAAGCGGTCTCCCGGGACGAGCCTAGAAAGGAATTCTTCCTCGATATTGCCGACATATTTCCCCTTATCTGTGTAAACTTTTACTTTTACTTCCTCTGGTATTGTTCCGACGTTGAGCGTGTAAATTACCCTAGCGTATTTTCCCCGCCTTCCAAAGACTCCATCCTCCTCGTCTAGCCAAATCTTGCCGTAGACCTTGTAGTGCTCAAGGTCTGAGTATTTTCCCGCCAAGTATCTAAGAACGTTAAGGAACGTTGACTTGGGTAGGTTGTGATAGCAGTAGCTGCGCCTAACAACCCTGTAAGCCTCGTCTATACTCCATTTTTTCTCCACGGCCATGCCCGCAATATGCTGAGCCAAGACGTCGAGCGCATTTTTAGGTATCCTTATCCTGTCTAGGTGCCCCCTATATGCTTCCCTAGTCATTATAGCGACTTCAACTAAGTCGTCCCTGTCTACGCATACCATTATTCCCTTGCTTGCTTCGTGCAGCCTATGTCCACTTCTGCCTATTCTCTGCAGGCACCTAGTGACCGACTTAGGAGAGCCTATCTGAACTACGACGTCAATATAGCCTATATCTATGCCGAGTTCTAGGCTAGTGCTGCTCACTATACATTTAAGCTCGCCTCGCTTTAGCCTTTCCTCCACGTCATGCCTTACCTGCCTTGAAAGAGAGCCATGATGAGCCATTATTTGGTCCTCTCTGATATCTCCCCGAGCTCGCGCCAGCTTCTTCAGGTGGAAAACTACCCTCTCGGTACCGCTTCTCGTATTGGTAAAGACCAAAGTAGTTCGATGTTTTTTAACTATCTCGTATATTGTCTCGTACAATTTATTTGACAAAACGTCAGTAGGCGTGTAGATAAGATCAGCCACAGGAGAAACAACTCGTATGCGTTTTTTCTTTACATAACGGGCATCGACTATTACGCATGGCCTAAGGTTTCCGTAATCGTCATAGCCTACAAGAAACTTGGCTACTTCTTCAAGCGGATTAATAGTTGCTGATAGACCTATCCTAATAAATTCTCTGTCAGCTAGTTCTCTGAGACGCTCTAGGGATAGGGATAGATGAACTCCCCGCTTATTTTCTGCTAAACTGTGTATCTCGTCAACTATTACCCATCTAACAGTTCTAAGCTTTTCGCGAAACTTGGGAGCAACCAGAATAACTGCTAGAGTTTCAGGCGTAGTTATTAGAATGTGAGGGGTCATACGGAGCATTTTCTGCCTTACGCTGGAAGGCGTATCACCGGTACGAACTTGATGCCTTATCTCTGGGAGCTTAACGCTCTTACTTTCAGCCAATCCGTATATACCCTGCATTGTTTCCTCTAAGTTTCTATGAATATCGTTATTAAGAGCTCGTAAAGGTGAAACATAAACAGCATACACTGTGTTCTCTAGCTCGCCTCTCTCCCCCATTTCGAGAAGCTCGTTAATTATCATGAGGAACGCGGTTAGAGTCTTACCGGTGCCTGTAGGGCTGGAAATTAACACGTTTTTTCCTTCCTTAATAGGTATTAGCCCGTACTTCTGCGGCGGCGTCAAGTCCTCAAATGTGGAGTCAAACCACTCAGCAACCAGGGGGTGAAGCCTCTTTAATACCTCCCTTTTTGTATATTCCCTTCCATACTCGAACGCCATCTACGCCTCTTTTTTCTTACCTCCTTCTTAATAAAATCTTTAGGCGGCGCTAGTGGCTTGTTAACTGCTTCTCTAAGAATCTAATTAACTTTTCAACGGGAACGTCAACCGTAATTTTCTTGGGGCCTTTATCTATAATATACCCTAGATCAACGAGAACCTGAAGAGCATTTTCAAGGCTCCTGATATTCGGTCTAACATTAAACCTCTCAGCAAGCTCCTTGTAGGAATTGTATACTTCTGTGAACGATGCAAATCCTCCTTCATTCCTTTGCACAGCATAGGCAACAGAGAGCAACGCTATTTTTTCGATCTTCTGAAGCGCTGCTAAGTCCTCACTAGTCATCTGAGGCACAAGCTGCGAAACAATTTCTCGAACATCGTCCAGCTCTATTCTGTCATGCCCCCTATTTTCCGCTAGAACAGCCGAGAAATACAAGATATCTAACGCATACCTGGCGTCACCATTAAATTCCCTATCCACAACTTGTGCTATATACTGCATCGTATAGTCGGGTAAAGCCCCTGGCTTTAAAGCCTCCTCGCCCCTATACTTAATAATGTCCACGAGCTGCTCTTGCGTATACCTTTCAAGCTTTACAAGCAAGGCTCCCAGGCTGCTCTTCTCCGCGCTGTCGAGCTTTTTTCTCCACTCCGGATTTCTGTAAATAAATATAACCCCCCTTATTTTGCATTCTGCTTCGAGCTCGACAAGCCTTGTCAGGTCATATACTAGGGTCGTATCATTTGTCGAAAGCAAGTAATAGTCTACTTCGTCTACTACTATAATCTTCTCCTGTGGAGTTTTTACAAAAAGCCTGAGCATCTCGCCAGGGGATAAGCTGCGCGAAACGTTTCCCTCTATTGTTTGCTCTAGCATAGACATGTATGCAGTATATTGTGACCTAAGTATCTTCATATTTAAGTAGATGGTTTTTACTGGTAGTCTTCTGGTTGCATGTATTACGCTGCTTGTTTTTCCGCTGCCTGCAGGACCCTGTACCTGTAATTTAACATAATAAGCATCCCCTATCATAAGTCTCTTAATGCTTTCAATGATCTTTTCTCTATGAGGCAGCTTATCTGGAATATAATTTGAAGAGAGTTTTTTAGGCTGAGCTAGGAGCTTCGGCATTCGAGGCGCGCCTCTGATATCTTTGTTGCTAAACTTTATAAAAATGTTAAAGTAAAGTTATTGAATATAAACGATATATAAACTTTGCTAACGAAGCTTAAATATCAATTTAGGAAAAATTATACATGATGGAAAAAGCACTTACCCTATCTGGCGTTTTAACGCCTGTCTCTGTCTTTTTGACCTCTGATCCTCTTTCTAAAGTTGCTTCTTATATGGTTGAAGAGGAGCAGATAGCTGTTCCTGTTGTTTCGCCTTCCGGGAAATATGCAGGGATCCTTTCTTTTGTAGAGATCATAAGCTCTAGGCTTCATCCTCATACTAAACTTAAAAGCCTTATAGTTAAAGTTCCGCCACTTTCAGCGGAACGCACGTTAAATGACGCAATAAAAACGTTACTAAAAACAGGGGTTCCAGCTGTAGCGTGTGTTAACAGCGATCGAAAGCCTCTTGGAATAATTACCCCATACACTATCTTAGATTACGCCTTTAACGGGGATAGTAAAGTTTTGTCACGTGAGGTTATGCTTAAACTACTAGCTCCCCTGTTTACGGATGATCCGGTGGATAAAGCGCGGAAGTTTATGGCTAAAAGAACAGTGGAATACCTTCCAGTTTTATCTAAGAAAAAGGTTGAAGGTGTCATCGGCATTTGGGATATTATAGCATTAATGTACACTATACCTTTCAAGAAAAGTAAAAGAGGAGAAATAGGGGGCGAATTAGAATCCCTACTTTCCTCCCCTATCGGAAAATATCCGCTTCACAAACTACTCTTAGAAAAAGCGGACTCTCAAATCTCGCTTAGAGAAATAAGAAATGGAGTAATAGTGGTCTCTAGAGATGAAACATGGCCCGTGGGAATAATTACGCCTATAACTTTCTTTAAAAAATTCATAGCCGCCTTAGAAGAAGAGCGACTACCAGTAATAATAGAGGGAATGGATAGGCTAACCGTATTTGAAAGAAGCCTAATAATGAAAAAGGCTATAGAAATAGCAAAGCGAGTAAATAAGAGAGGAAGACTGCTAGAGCTCTCTTTAGTAATTAAAGCACGCGAAAAACCCGGCGTAAAGCTTCTCTACGAGTCTACTGCAAGCATAAAACTCGACAGGGGAGTGCATTCAGGGCACTCCATAAACTGGGACCCTGTGACGTCCGCGCATACGGCTCTAAAAGAAGCTTACTATAGCTTTACTAAATTTAAGGCAAGAAGAAGGGAAGTAAAAATTTCAAGAGCACGTTCAAGAAAGAAATAAACTTCAATTCAATTTTATTTAAGCAGTGAGAAAAATGCGAAATAACGTTCTCTTTTTTATGACAGAACCCTTACCACCAGAAATAGACCAACTAATATATGTCGGTCGCTTCAAAGAAGCAGAAAGAGAACTCAAAAAATTTATAGAAAAAGCATTAGCATCCCAAAAAGGCAGGCTAATCTTCGAGCTAGACCGCCTAAAGCGTTGGCAAAAAGAATATCCATACAGCTTCAACGAAGCATTCAACTTACTAAAAGAAGAATTAACGGGACTAACGTCTCATGAACTTATGGAACTCGTTAAACACGGATGCATAGATCACAAAATAATCGAAGGCGAGATACGAGTACTCCGAAGATTTATACCCAACCTCTTCTGGCTATGCCCTGAGCTAGAAGCCAGAAGAATAAAAAAGAGCGACCCGAAAAGAGAGAAAAGCAGGAAGCTGCTACGTGAACGCGCCCAAAAAATAATTAAGAAAGCCTCGGGGGATGGAGACGGCTACCTACTACCCGTAAAATATAGAGTAAAAATGGAAATAAAAATAAAGCCCGAAGCAGCGCCCATAGGAGAGAAAGTCAAAATATGGATCCCCGTACCGCAGCAATGCGATCTACACCCAAAAGTAGAAATAATCGCATACAGCTCAGGACTTAAGAAAATATCGCCGGCAGACCACTCTCAACGCACAGCCTACTTCGAGGCTACAATGGAAGAAAACGGCGTAAACGAGTGGATACAATACGAATTCGTAGCGCAGGGTTTCTACCGAAAAATAGACCCAGCCAAAATAGAACACTACGATGAAGAAAACGAAGTTTATAGGAAATACGTGGTCGAACGTCCACCACACATAGTATTCACGCCCTATCTGAAAACCCTAACCAAGAAGGTTGTGGGAAACGAGGAAAATCCTTACCTCAAGGCTAAGCGAATATGGAAATGGATCACCCACAACATCAGATACACATACGCGCACGACTACGCCTTATACGATAACATCCCAGAATACGTGGCGAGGAAAAAGAGGGGGGACTGCGGCATGCAAGCACTCCTCTTCATAACCATGTGCAGAATAGCAGGCGTACCAGCCAGGTGGCAATCAAGCTGGTACATGAACCCAATAAGCCACGGCATGCACGACTGGGCCCAGTTCTACGTCGAGCCATACGGCTGGCTCTACGCAGACCCCAGCTTCGGCGGCATACAGCGTCACGGAGAAACATGGCGCAACGAGTTCTACTTCGGAAACATAGAAGGATATAGACTAGCCGCCAATACAGAGATATCTTATCAATTCACGCCGCCCAAAAAATATGTGCGTTCGGATCCCGTCGACAGCCAGAGAGGAGAAGTCGAATGGGCCGGCGGAAACTTGTACTACGACAAGTGGGACTACAAGTTCACAATCGAAGAATTCCAGGAACTTAGCAACGTGCAACAATGATTAAAACATAACTCGGTTAATTATTTAACGTAGAATTGGTGAAAGCTATGACTATGTATGGAGTGGGTGTCGATTTAGGAGCCACCTACGTTAGAACGGCGCTAGCCGACCGCGAGGGAGTAATAATAGACAAGCTTGTTGAGCGTACCCCAAAGCAAGGCGACAACATGGCGATACCTCGCCTAATAGCATCTATGATAAAAAAGCTGCTCGACAAAACAGGCGTGAAAACAGATGAGCTACGCGGTATCGGGATAGGAAGCATAGGACCTCTAAACATCGAAACAGGGGTGCTTATAAATCCACCCAATATTCCTTTCAAAAATGTCCCTCTAACTGAGCCACTACATCGGGAATTCCACGTTCCAGTGTTTCTCTTAAACGACTGCACAGCAGCAGTAGTGGGAGAAAAACACTTTGGCGCTGGAAAAGACGTCGAAAACCTAGTCTACGTTACAATAAGCACTGGCATAGGCGGCGGAGCATACGTCGATGGTCACCTATTGTTGGGAAAAGAAGGAAACGCAGTTGAAATAGGACATACAGTCGTGGATGCGGAAGGCAAGCTCATATGCGGATGCGGAAAGCCAGGACACTGGGAAGCCTATTCGTCAGGCACGGGCGTACCGAAGCTTGCAAGACTGGTATTCGAGGAAAACCGCGAAAAATACGCAGAGTCCATGCTAGTTAAACGCTTTGGCTGTAGTCTTAAAGGCTTAACTTCTAAGGACGTGTATAACGCCGCTAAAGAAGGCGACGAATTCGCCAGTCGAGTAGTAGAACGAGCCAACTTCTACAACTCTATAGGAATGGCAAATATTATTCAAGCATACGATCCAGAAATAATAACGATAGGGGGATCTGTGGCACTAAATAACGTAGAACTCGTAATCAATCCTCTCCCCTCACTTGTTGAGCGATTCGCTATAAACAACATTCCTAAAATAATTCCAACACCTCTAGGAGGAGACGTAGTACTATATGGAGCTGTAGCGCTGTCGCTTGGACTAGAACCAATAAAATACATATAGTTTTGACGTTATTTTTTAAGTACCCACCTAGTCTTGTCTCCCTCGTCTAGAAGTTGTATCCCTAATTCAAGAAGCCTATTCCTAATCTCATCGGCAATAGAATATTCTTTAGACTTTCTAAGTAGGTTTCTAACATCAATTAATATTTGTAAAACACTTTCAACTCCAAGCTGGGCGTATGCCCCTTCCAGATGCTCGTCCAATACGCCCAAAACAGCGTTAAACTCTCTAAACAAGTTAAGCGCCTTTAAAGCTATAGTATACTCGCCCCGCGGCTCAAGATACTTAAACACCAGCGAAGTAGTCTTATACACAGCGCTAAAAGCCCTACTAGTGTTAAAGTCATCATCCATCGCATCATAAAACTCGCTGCGAAGCCTGTTAAGCTCCTCCAAAGCCTTCAACCCCTCATCACTTAACCTAAAAGTAGGTTCAGCCTCCCTAAGAACCTGCTTCACAACGCTAACCGCATTAACCAGCCTCTCTAAATTAGCCCTTGCCTGCCTTAAAACATCCTCACTAAAGACCAAGATGCTCCGATAATGCACCGTTGCAAGCCAAAGCCTAATAACAAGCGGATCCCACTCTTTAAAAAGATCCTTCAAAGGAACAATGTTGCCAAGCGACTTACTCATCTTCTCTCCGCCTACATTCAGCATGCCTGTATGCATCCAATACTTGACCCAAGGTTTTACGCCCAAAGCAGCCTCGCTCTGAGCCCGCTCGTTCTCGTGATGCGGAAATATAAGGTCAGAGCCGCCGCCGTGGATCTCAAATCTCTCGCCAAAATACTTGCTAGACATAACAGAGCACTCAATGTGCCAGCCCGGCCTGCCCCGCCCCCAAGGAGATTCCCACCATGGTTCACCGGGCTTAGCGGCCTTCCACAAAGCGAAATCATAGGGATGACGCTTTTCCCTTGCGAACTCGCTTTCCTGCATCCATGTTTCCTTGTCTTTCCGATTGCTAAGTCTCCCATAGTCATCGTAGCTATCCACGTCAAAGTACACGCTGCCGCTCGGGGCAACGTATGCATGACCCTTATCAATCAACAACTGAATAAACTCTATTATCTCATTTATATGCTCTGAAACCCTAGGGTGAAGGTCCACGTTTATCCTAAGCTTGAAGAGGGCGTCCAGATAATCCTTCGTATACGTATCGGCAATTTCCCTCCAGCTTACGCCTTCCTTAGCCGCCCGATTTATTATCTTATCGTCGATGTCAGTAATGTTCTGCACGTGAAACACGTTGTAGCCGCGCAGCCTAAGATACCTCTTAATAACGTCAAAGGCCACGTAAGTTCTGGCATGGCCGACGTGCGAGTAATCGTAGACTGTCGGTCCGCATACGTACATTCTAACATAACCAGGGCTAAATGGCTCAAAGTGCTCCAGCCTTCTACTCAGAGTATTATATACCCGCAACACAATAGGAATCTAACCTCCAAGCGACTTAATAAAAAATCGGAGTATATATTAACTTTATTTCAGGTTAAGAGGTTAATTACGAAATTCTTCAGCATCTCTAAGTCCTGAATATATACGAATTCGTTGGGAGCGTGAATATTATTGTCTTGGCGGATTGCTCCAAAAGCCACTACGGGAATGCCCTTATTGAAGAAGTAGCTTCCATCGTTTCCACCTAACTCGGCTGCCACCTTAACGGGATCCTGAATACCGACACTCTCGTATGCTCGGCGTACAGCGTCCTTTGCTTTTTCAACTAGGTTTTCGTCAGTTGAATACCACCCGCGCTGCGCTCCCACGACTTCAATTTCAGCATTGCCTATGCCCAGCCTAGCAGCGGCCTCATTAAAGGCTGAGTAAAGCTCGTTTACGGCTTCGTCCACATCTTCCTCCGGTATTAATCTAACATCGATACCAGCAATCGCTTCGCTTGGAATTCTGTTATGTTTCTCTGCGTCATTTTTACCGAGCTTAAATATGGTGAAGCTTGCTCTTCCCCAAAGCCTAGGAACGGGAGAATTTGGCGGAGAAGGCAATTTCGAGAGCTTAGAATACCTTAAAGGCTTATAGGTTCTCGTCAACTCGGCTATAAGTCTAGCCAGCTTTTCCACGGGATTATCTGCTAAGTGAGGATAGCCAGCGTGTCCCGCTCTTCCTTTTACACGCAGCCATGCGTGAACAACTCCGCTAGCACCGATAGTCAAGTAGTCGGCTCCAGCGTCAACTATCACCGCTTTATCCCATCTATAGCCAGAATTGAGGAGAGACCTTATCCCGATGCCGCCAACTTCTTCGTCCCCTGTCACGACGATATATGGCTTGTATCGTAGTTTAGCACCAGTAATTCTCAGCTCAGAGAGCGCAGATATAGTAGCCACTATAGCGGATTTATCATCGGCAGCACCTCGCCCATACAGCTTTCCGTCAATAAGCAGTGGGGAATAGGGGTCTATTTTCTTTCCATCTACAATCCAAGGTCCACTGGCTGGCACAACATCGTAATGGCTCACTAGAGCCAGCGATTCTTCACCGTCCGGTATAGTCGCAATTACGGATGGTATTACATCACCATCATCTGTCTTCACTTCTTCTACAGTAACATCTAACCCGGCCCGCTCAGCCAGATTGGCAACAGCTGAGGCGGCCTTATCGTAGTTTAGCCTTATAATAACGTCTTCTTCTATGCGAACCTCGGACTTTATGGATACTAGGGTTTTAAGTTCTTCAACCATGTTGATCATTGCTATCACCTAATACTTCTATAGGTCTGTGATATTACTTTAATGATAATAACTAAATGCTAAAAGTTGTAGGGTCGCCTTTGCCGGGTGTCATCACGGCTTCGTGCTCAGACCACTGAAGGGCGCTCCTCCCCTATTAAACACTAGAGCCAAGTTTTATAATTTCATAGCCTGCCTTTCGAAGCTCCTTAACAGTAGTTATTCCTCTCGCATCCACTACAACTTGGGCATAAGCTAATCCGTCTTCTCGTCTTTTTAGAAGTTCTAAAATTTCATAGTACTCTGTTACTATAACCACGGCGTCTACATTTTCGCCACGCCAGCAGCGATAGCCCATGCGTTCAAGCTCTTCGCAGTTATAAGCGGGATCATAGACGTAGATTTCTCCTCCCAGCTCTTTGAGGCTCCTAATAATCTTTATAGACGGAGAAAATCGATGTTCACGGACTCCGGGTCTGTAGGCGAGGCCAACTATCAAGATGGAAGAACCGTTAACAGGCTTTCTCACCTTATTCAGACCTTTTATAACTAAATTGACGACATGGTACGGCATTGTTTCATTCCTCTCCCTGGCTTTGCGGATAAGATCAAAGCGCACTCCAAACCTATGCTCGCTATTAAGGATAAAGTAAGGATAAACGGGAATGCAGTGTCCCCCAACGCCAGCACCTGGCCTATGAATATGGCAGTAAGGCTGCGAGTTGGCCGCGTTTATAACCTCCCACACGTCGATGCCGAGCTTCTCAGCATAGATTGCTAGCTCATTCGCTAGCGCGATATTCACATCCCTATAAATACCCTCAAAAACCTTGACTGCCTCAGCAGCCGTAAGGCTGGATACAGTTATAACTCCACGCTTGTTTATAGTTTCATATATGCCCTTTACGACTTCGAGGGTTTCTGGGTCACTAGCCCCTACTATTTTCGGGTAGCTTTTAGTTATATCCTTAATCACTCTGCCGCTCATCGTTCGCTCCGGCGCATGTGCAACGCCGAAATCTTTTCCAACACGTAATCCGCTCTCCTTTTCAATCAGCTTTATAATCTTCTCGCACGTGCCAGGAGGAACGGTCGACTCCACTATGAAGATCCCGTCTTCCTTCTCCTTGAGCGTCTCGGCGAAGATGCGTGCCCAGGAAAATACGCCTTCAAGCCTGGGAACTTTGTTTTCGTCTACGAGCGTGGGAACGAGAACCACAGTTAAATCGCTATGCTTTAATGCTTCCATGCCATTAATAGTAGCTTCGAAATTTCCATTATTAAGTACTCGAGATAAAAGTTCATCCACTCCTGGCTCTTCAGGAAGAACGTTTATTCCTTTATTTATCAGCCTAACCTTTTCCTCGTCGATATCCACTCCGATAACCTTTGCTCCGGCGTGCGCAAAAACAAGCGCCAAGGGAAGCCCCATCTTACCAAGCCCTATAACTGCTATCCTTATCTTACCATCTTTTAGCGCTCTGCCGGCGCCTTCTCTTCCGAGCTTTCTAATTCTCGTAGAATTTCACCTAAATGGCTATTCTGCGAGGAATGTTAAATTTATGTTTCAAGGTTTCTTCGCAACATAGAAAATCGTTACGGCGTTAAATTTTAGAGAAACTTCGTATACTAGAGAATAAATTTATCAGCTTAAGGAACAATAAGATTTAGTGATTGTTTTGGAAAGTGAAATAGCTGCTCAAACGACAGTGTCAGTTTCTACGCGCGATGGCAGGATAGTATACATCTCGGCTACAGCGTATGGAACGCCGCAGCCAAATCTAACGGATACATTGACGAGAATAATAAGCGATATTGGAAGCAGGCTTGATTATTGGCAACTCTATGGCGACAAATTCAGACTCCAAGTTCTCAGCGAACTCTCAAAATACGGATACAAGGTTGAAAACGTCGAAGTGGCTGTTTCATACCGTTGCCCAAACTGTGGAGCAGCCATTGAATTAAACCCCGAAGCGATAATATATGTGTGCAAATACTGTGGGTGGAGTGGCGACATATTCGGCAAAAACCTCAAAATCTACGTGTGGCCAACGCTTCCACGCCAATCCGTAGAACAACTTGTAAAACGGTTTACTGGAGGAGCAAAAATAGTCGAAGCGGACTTAAAATACGTTCCATACTGGATATTTAAAGCATCAATAACAGTGAACTATGCCGCAAAAGTGGTTTATAAAGTAAAAAGAGGGAAAAAATACGTTAGGCGTGAAGCCAACGTAGGAGAAAAATTCGAAAAAGAGATAGTATACCCATTAGTTGCTAGGCTGAACGCCGAGTTCTACGGAGACCTGGAAATGCAGGGAAACGTGGAATACAATTTCAGGAAAAAGCCGCCGAAGGAAGTAACAAGCGAAGAGGCAAGAAGCATCGCCCCCTACGTTTTATCTCCAGAAATCTCCAGAGACGAAGCTAAAGAAATAATAGTTGACGAGCTGGAAGATGTCGGGCTAAATATTGCGAAGGATAGAGCAAAGTCTAGGTTTTCTAACGTCGAATCCGTTCACGTATATTACTATGAGCCCGAAATCAGGGTATCTGACCCAATTTTAGTAATGGCGCCTTACTGGTTCATAATATACAAAAGTAAGGGAGGAATATACTCTGGAGCTTTTAGCGGAATTGATGGAGACCTACTTAAGCTCGAAGTGCCTATAACGCCTGTAGAGAGGCTCGTAAGGCTCCTAGGGGCTTGGCTTGTTGCAGCTCTTACAGGGCTGGGAGTAGAATTTTTCCTAAACACTTCGTCGTCGGGTAAAGAATCCATAGTAATAGCGGTAATAGGGCTAGGTTCGGCATTAGCGTTGACAAAGTCTGCTTTCTCGGAGGCAAAAGTAAGGAGGTGACAGGCTTGCCCATTGTTAAGTGTCCTTATTGTGGGGCAGACGTCGAATACGCGTCGGGCGAAGTAGTTCTAACGTGCCCCTACTGTGGCACGTCCTTCGCGATAGGCGGAGAAGAAATAGAAAGACATTTAATGGGGCGGGTAAATTTCTCAATAAACGAAATATATAGCATCTTTAAATCTTGGGCTCTAAGGAAGCCTGAAACGCCAAATGATCTACCGCTAAAAGCCCGAATAAAAAACTACCAGCTAAACTTCTACCCGTACTGGGTTTATCGCGTGAACGTCACATTTACTTATGAGGGCTATGCCAGAAATATACTTGTAAAAGGGCGAGAAAACGAGACGTTCGTGATTTCAATTCCTGCTAACAAGAAAATGTACGGCACCCCGCTACAAAATTACGAGTTTAGCTTAAAGGGAAAAGTCTTCTTCAGCTCACATTACGCGAGAAAAACAGGGGGAACAATACTAAACGCCGACATTTCGGAAAAAGATGCATGGGCCAACGCGTGGAAAACGATTTTAAACCGAGCTAAGGCTAAAATAAAAATGCGAGGAGTAACTGGTCTAACTCTCGAAATACAGAACTACAACATAAAGGACAAGTCTTTTGTTCACATTCCAATTTACCAAGTAACATACACTTACAATGGCGGAGAATACCCGTTCCTTGCCGACGCCTCAGATGCGCGCATAATGTATGCTGAAATACCTGTGGGAACAGGCTTTCGTATGTTGGCGCTAGGAGGGGCTGTCGCCTCGCTGGTTGCTGGAATAATTATCTCAATAATCGGAATACAAGCAGACCTACCAGTTTTCGCAATAACTTCTTTCATAGGTTTTCTAGCAATAGCAGCCTATAGTGCATACAAAGGTCTTTTACGAAAATTAGTATCTAAAAAATTCTACGTCTAATTTTCCATTTTTAATTTCTTAAAATGCTTAAACTGAATAGTTGTTAGAAAGCAGTATAGCTATCAACTTCAATGCCAAGATGGGGAAGAGGATTTACAGCATTAAAATAATACAAAAGGTATTAATACGCATGGTCAAATATGAGAGCGTAGGTGCCATTCTATGGAGTCTCTAGGGTTGGTGGAAAAGTTCATAATCGGATACATACAGCATGAGAATTTCGGAAGAATATACATAATGACCAGCACGGGTGAATCTCCCGAAAAAACGGTGGCAAAATTAATAGCCGATGAAATAGCAGCTGATGACAAAGTAAAAATAAAAATTGCACCTAAAATCGAGGCGGCTTTAAAGAAACTCCAAGAGTACTGGATGATACAGGTAAGCGGATACGAGGTAAAGTTCACAAGCTATGGACAACAAGTAGCTAAAGAACTTGACAAACAAACTTACCTCAAAATTAAACAGCAAGTCTCCCAAGGAAAACTCTAAAAATAAGAGCTGGAGAATGAGTCTAGAGTACGCTGTCGAAACAGTTAATTTAACGAAAGTTTTCGGAAACTTTAAGGCAGTAGACAATCTTAACCTAAAAATAAGGAAGGGAGAAATCTTCGGGCTACTCGGTCCTAATGGCGCAGGTAAAACAACCACAATACGCATGATACTAGGGTTAATAAAACCCACAAAAGGAGTTGTCCGAGTATTCGGGATACAGGTTGAAAAAGAGCGAAGAAAAGTGCTAAAAATGACTGGCTACATGCCGCAAAGATTCAGCCTTTATGAAGATTTAACAGTCGAAGAAAACTTAATGCTCTACGCCCTACTCTACGGGTACAACAGGAGAGAAGCAAGGGAAAGAGTTAAGGAGCTTTTAGAAGAACTTTTTCTAGAGGAGTTTAAAGATAGGCTAGCTGGCAACCTTAGCGGCGGAATGAAACAAAGACTAGCCCTAGCAGTAGCTCTAGTTCACAAGCCAAAACTAGTAATAGTAGATGAACCAACGGCAGGTGTTGACCCGCCGCTCCGTAGATATTTCTGGAAATACTTTAAAGACCTGAATAAGCGCGGAGTAACAATAATAGTCACAACGCACTACATGGACGAAGCCGAAAACTGCGACAGGCTGGCACTAATATTCAGAGGAAGAAAAATAGCTGAGGGAACCCCGCTAGAAATAAAAAGGCTAGCCTTCGGTGGCGATATCATAGAAATACTTCTGGAAGCACCTTCCCCTCCCAAACTAGAAGGTATAGAAGGAGTAAAGAAAATACTAGAAAGCGAAAGATACAATGGAACTGTATCAATAAAAGTACTTGTAGATGATGCATCATCACGACTAATTTCAATAGTAAAAAGGTTAGAGTCCAATGGAGTAAAGGTAGTACGTGGATCTCAAGTTTACGTTGGACTTGAAGACGCATTTATTAAACTAATAGGGGAGCAAGCCCAATGATACTTACAGCACTAATATACAAGGATATCAAGCAGCTTCTACGAGATCCCAAAACGTTAGTAATGGTGCTCTTAATGCCAGTAATAGTTCTAGTAATGTTTGTTGCAGGCTACGGTGGGCCAGGAGGCAACATACCCATAGCTGTAGCCAATCTAGATGGTGGCACTATCTCATGGCGACTAATAAGTGAGCTTAAAAGAGCAAGCGCTATGGGTCTGGGAAGCTTCGAAGTAGTTAAAACAGCCTACACGTTCGAGGAAGCCTACGACTCCGTAAGGAAGGGAGAAGTCTATGCAGCAATAATAATACCAAAAGGATTCACCGAAGAAGTTTTTCTAGGAAAGGAAACTCAGGTAGGCATAATCTTAGACGCAAGCTATGCGGACATCTCCGAAAGAGTTTACAGAGTGCTCGTACTAACAATGCAGGGATTCCAGCAAAAAGTCACGGAAAAATACGGGGGTTTTACCTTTAACATATACAGAGTAACCATCTATGGGCCAGAAGTATCGAAAATCGACGCCTTTCTAGGCGTGGTCATGAGTGTCCTCTTACACTTAGTGCCTATGAGCCTCATAGCCGTATCTATAAGCAGGGAACGCGAACGCAGAACATTTGAGCAGCTCATAATGACTCCCATATCAAGCTACGACATTATTATGGGAAAGCTCCTGGCATACATGATAGTAACTATGGCCGACACTTTCCTCACGCTCGGCCTCGCAGTCTACGTCTTCAAGGTTCGTGTAGTAGGCTCTTTTCTCGATTTAATGGTAATATCCTTTCTAATCCTAATATGCTCCCTAAGCATGGGTTTGCTCATCTCAGTTCTATCAAAAAACCAGCTACAAGCTTATCAGATGGCCATATTCGCCTTTATACCATCAATGCTATTCTCAGGCTTCATTATGCCAGCAGAACTCCTATCCCCTAAGGTAAAAATAATCAGCAAGCTTTTACCTCTATACTACTTCCTTAAAGCATTCAGAAACATACAGATAAGAGGCTGGACACTGTACGACAATATCTTCGACGCCTTAATGCTTATAGGAGAAACAATAGTCTTTCTTTTAACGGCCATAAAGCTCCTAAAACTAAGGGTTGAATAACATGAAAACCAAGATAATTGCATTAATGCTCATAACAACATTTCTAATAACCCTCAGTACCGCGCTACCTAAGGCAACTCCAGAAGATTTCGAGCTAACAGACGCTTACTGGTCAACACCGCTAACGCTCGGAGGCACCAACGAACTAGTAGTAAAGGTAAGATGCAATATCGCAGGCTCAGAAAACCTTCAAGCAGAACTAACGCTATACAACGTGGCAGGAAGCAACCTGATCAATACTTCCTCTTACCCTTATAGCATTGACAAGGGAGCAGTAATAACGCTCCGCTTTTCCTATGACATACCGAGCGATGCCACGCAATCCTTCTATAAGGCATCTCTACATTTATCTTATCTCGTAAACGGTTCGCCGCGCACGGAAACCATAGACTTTAATGTGGGATTTCAAGGAAAGCCCCAATTTGACGTTTCATCCTCTACATCGACGCTAGCCAGAGGAAAGACCACAAGTGTAACTATAACAGTAAGCGTGCAGGAATCACCAGCGCGTAACGTAGAAATATCAGTCTCTTCCCTAAGCCCACTCGTAACAGTTATAGGTGGAAACGCTGAGAGACAAGGAATCATAGACATAGGCGAAGAAATTAAGCTACCCGTCAACGTATTAGTTGATAGCGCGGCAGGAGACACAGCAACTCTAACGGTTACAATAAACTACGAAGACTTCGACAGACAACACTATACAGAAACCCTAAACATAGGATTCAGAGTCCAAAGAGGAGGAGAACCCCACATCTCGGCTTCAGTGTCGCCGAACTCCGTAATTTCAGGCTCACTAACCACAATATGGATAACGCTGAGAAACACGGGAAGCGGGACAGCCAGAGACGTCCACGTAGAACTCTCATCTAACGACCCGCGTCTAACGGTGATTTCAGGCACATCCGTATCTCTAGGCGACATTTCATCTGGAGCATCGGCACGCTTCGCAGCCAGACTACAGGTTGATACTACCGCCTCGGGAGTAGCGTCCTTAACCCTTAGAATAACCTTCTTTGATCAATACGGCGATTCCCAGCTCGAAGTAATAAACGCGGGGTTAAGAATTCTCAAAGGTGAGAAACCGATAATTGCAATCTCGTCAAACAACCTAACTGCGCCGCCGAGCAAGATGGTGAAGATCTTTCTCACTGTAACAAATATTGGCGGGGCCCAAGCCGAAGACATAGTGCTCGATATAGTATCTGGTCAAGGCGTATTTGTAGTAAACACTAGTAGAATACTTATAAAAAGGCTATCCTCAAAAGCAAACACAACAGTAAATTTTGACGCGGTTTTCCAAGATGTAGATTCGGCTGTGCTGAACGTAAAGGCTAGGTGGACCGACATGTACGGTCACGAATATTTTGACACCTTCAACCTAGCAATACAGGTAAAAGCTCCACAAAAACCAGTACTAGATATTGAGACAAAAACAAAGATACTGAATCCTAACAAAGTAAATGTAATTGAACTAATGATAAAAAACACGGGCAATGCAGCCGCATATAATGTTTCCCTGAATTTAGCATCCCCGAGTCCCGAGATAGGTTCCCTCATCGGAACGTCGCATAGAAAAATACCAGAACTCCTACCCGGCAAAAATATAACTATAACCTATAAAGTATTCGTGCAGCCGCGAGTTTACGGTGCATTGCAACTCCCCTTGCAAACATCGTATAAAGACGAGTGGGATAAAAAATACTCCAATCTCATGGTGCTGGGATTCGAGATAAAAGGCGACTGGGAAATTACCGTTGTATACGTTGAAACCTATCCATATACAATCTTTCCTGGGGATAAGTTAGTGCAATTAAAGCTTACACTAACAAACTCCGGGGACTACCTAGCCAAAAACATAGACATATGGTTCATGGGTAGTAAAGACGGAAAAATAAGGCCAGCAAGTACTGAAGGAGCGCACGTCTTCCTTCCCTACCTCCCTGTAGGCAACACGGCTAAAGTAATTTTTCTGGCAGACTTTTCCAGCGAACTTAGGCCTGGAAACTACGACCTCTACCTCAACGCTTCAGGAAAACCTGTGAAATTCACAGTTACAGTTGTTGAAAAAGCATCATTTAATGTTTACAACAATTCTCCACTCACTTTCTATCAAGGGCAAAAAGGCGTCAAAATAGTCTTAACTATTGAAAATGCTGGACATGTTAAGGTAGACAATGTAAGAATAGAACTTTACTCTCCCTTCATTTCAGGCATGACAAGCACATACGTTGGCACCATGGATGCGGGCGAAAAAAGAAGACTTGTCTTCGAAATAGATGTGGATGAGCTAGCCCCGCTAGATGATATGCCCATAGAAGTAAAAATAACGTGGACCCAAGAGAAGAGAGAAACATATCAGACCCTAAAAATGCACGCGCTAATTAAACATCCTCGTCTGCCTTTGCTAGCGTATGTAGCAATTATCGTATTTGTGATGTCGCTCACAGTTTTAGTGTTAAAGTCGCATCCTTCAGCAGTGCAACTAAAAGAAAAAGCTAAACAATTGATGGGTAAACTACGTAGGCCTAAAAAGGAGAGCAGCTAGTTTTTACTCGTAATTACGTTTTCTGGAAGGCGTCAAGGCTGCAGATAGAAAAGCCAGTAAAGCTACTATAAATACATCCGTTAAACCCGAAGCTATGGCAAAGACCGCAAGTGACAAGAGTGATATAGCGGCTAACGTTTTTGTCATCACTAATTTTTTGTAAAAAAGATTAATAAAAATTGCCGTGTCCATTTACGACAATCAACGAAAAAGCAAGAAGATCTATTCTTTAGAAGATGATGTAGAAGTAGTAGTTACTGGTATAGGTATAATAGGTGCAACGTTTCCTGAGGGCGAAAGCACAACGATAACAGGTCCTTCGATGTCCTTTAAAGCTTCTTTGAGAGCTAGAAGATAAGCGACTTGGCTCTGGTTGCCGCCAAGAGACATTATAATGAGCTTATATGCCTGCGCTGTTGCGTTCGCCTTTATAAGGATAGCCTGTGCTTCACCTTTGGCCTTTTCGATACTCGCTAAAGCGGCTCCTCGTGCCTGCAGAATCTGGGAGGTAGCAGTTGCATTAGCTTCTATAAGTAACCTTTCTTTCTTAAATTCGGCGGCTAGCTTCTGCTGTTCTTCTGCCAACTTCTGCTCTACCGCACGCTTAAAATCGGAGGGAAGCTCGATATTACGTAAATCAACACCTTCAATTATTATTGCTTTAGCCAAGTTCGACTCTGAAGCAATAGCTTCCTTAAAAGTATCAACTATCTTTCTCGAAATTTCGGACCGCTTCTCTATGGTCTCCACAGCCGTGTAGCGCGATATAACATCCCTGACAGATTCTCTGAGCAGGCTAGCAAGAGTAGTGTCTTCCCAGTCCAGCCTTGGATAAGCCTCGTAGAGTTCTAGAACGTGATTCGGATCTACGCGCCACCGCACCGAAATATCCACTTTAACCTCTAGTCCATCTTTTGTTAAACACGTTATAGCAGGCCAGTCGCCAGTTCTGCCAGTCACTTCTGTCCACATGCTCAGAGACTCTATGCCTAAGTAAATCTTAACGTAGTATTCCCAAGGAAGTTTGAAAAACATCTTAGGGCCAATAACTACTCTCTTACCGCCACCTAGAGGGTCAACAACAATTGCGGCTTCGCTGACACTAACATTGCCAACTACAGTGCCAGCAAAAACGAGGGCAATAACTATCGCAACCATTAGAATAGCAAAACCAATACCAGCACGCCAATTAATCCGCCTACCGCTAACCTGAATCCGCACATCTTCCATTTCATTCACCAACGTAAAAATATAGAGAGGAGACTTATAAGGGGTCACTAGCGGCTGGCCTCGTCACCAATCAGGCAGCTCTTTCTGATCATCCCACAAGTAATGTGAAGATTATGCCTTAAATGCTTCTCCGTCAAAGAGCAAATATTACTGAGTAAGAAATAGTTATATCGTGATGAAAAATGAAGTTCGCAGCATGGAATCCGGGCAGGATAGTCTTCGGTACAGGTTCTCTTGAAACCCTTGGCGATGAGGCATCCAAACTTGGTTCAAAAGCACTATTAGTTACAGGAAAACACTTCGCGCGAAAATACGGCTACATAGACCGCATCTCCAAGATAATGGAGGAATCTGGGCTTAAGGTAGACGTTTTCGACAAGGTAGAACCAAATCCATCCACCGATACTGTGGATAAAGGATCTGATTATGCTCGAGAAAAAGGCATAGACTTAGTTGTG
Organism: archaeon; assembly: GCA_029258735.1. GTDB lineage: Archaea > Thermoproteota > Thermoprotei > Thermofilales > JAPDKD01 > JAPDKD01. Next base: position 27,761 of record JAPDKD010000118.1, read on the forward strand.
GCGTTTGGAGGTGGTAGCGCTATGGACGCTGCAAAAGGAATAGCAGTGGTAGCTGCATTGGGCGGCAAAACTGTCGACTATTTATTCCCCAACAAAGTTGAGGGAGAAGTTTATCCGGTAATCGCTATACCAACCACAGCAGGCACAGGCAGCGAAGTCACAAAATACGCAGTAATCACCGACACTCAGCAAGAAATGAAACGGGTAATAGTCAGCGAAAAAATAATACCCAAAGTAGCAGTACTCGACCCCACTGTACTAAAGCACCTATCGCCCGAACTAACCTCGTGGACAGGCTTCGACGCGCTAAGTCATGCTGTGGAAGCATACATGCACAAGCTTGCAACGCCAATGTCAGACCTCTACGCCGAGAAAGCCGTAGAAATAATCTTCGAAAACCTTGTTGACGCCATCAAGGGGGACATGAACGCAAGGGAAAAAATGCACTTCGCAAGCCTCTTAGCGGGTTACGCTATAAACTTAGCCGGAACAGTAGCAGTACACGGGCTAGGATACTATCTAACAACGGGCTATGGGCTTCACCACGGCCTAGCAAACGCGTTCCTACTACCGTATGTAGTAAAGTATAATATACCGGCAATAGAGGAAAAGCTGGCGCAGCTAGCCGTAAAAGCTGGAGCAGGCTCAAAAGATCCCACCCTCTTCTTGGAAAAATTGGTAAAACTGGAAGATGAGGCTGGAATACCCGACTCGCTTAGGAATGTAGGCATAAAAGAAAGCGACATAGACATTCTAGTCAAAAAAGCCTTAAGACAAGACCGCACAATAGCCAGAAACCCGAGAGAGATGGGAGAAAAAGAAATCAGAGAAATATTCCTCCAAGCCTATCGCGGACGTAGAAACTTGTAGTGGGTGACTTGAAAATGGACGTGGTTGACATCTCCGGGCTTTACTCCACCGAACACGTTTCCGAGCATACATTAATGTCTTCCGAGATTGAAAGAGTAGTGCTATGGAGGAAGACTAAGTACCAGGAAGTTGCGATTGTGGTGTTCAATGATTTCGGTCTTTCCTTAATTCTTGACGGCTATACGCAGTCAAGCGTGTATGACGAATACATTTACCACGAGTCTCTGGTGCATCCTGTAATGATTGGAGTAGAGAATCCGGAGAGAGTGCTCATAATTGGAGGCGGAGAGGGAGCAACGTTAAGAGAAGCGTTAAAACACTCAACAGTGCGGGAAGCAGTAATGGTGGACATTGATGGTGAACTCGTGGAAATTGCGAAGAAATACCTCGTGGAGATGCATCAAGGAGCATTTGAAGACCCGCGAGCCAAGGTAGTAATAGCAGACGGAGCAGAATACATAAGAAAGGCTCCTGACAAGTCATTCGACGTTGTAATCCTAGACCTAACAGACCCCTACAGTTCTGAGATAGCCAGAAACCTGTACTCAGAGCAGTTCTACAAGGAAGTATACAGAGTGCTCTCGGAGAAAGGCGCCATGGTGACGCAGGCAGGTTCCTCCTTCTTCTTCGAGAAAGACTACAACTGGGTTCTAGAAAACGTCAGAAAAGTGTTTCCAAAAGTATTGGAATATAATGTCTGGATACCCACCTTTGGATATGCCTGCAATTTCATTATAGGGGCAAAAAACAGCTTTAAAGCAGACCTAAATGCGAAAAAAGTAGATGAAATCTTAAAAGCGCGAAAATTAAAAGACAAGCTGAAATTCTACTCCGGAAAAACGCATATAGCGATATTAAATATGCCAATATACCGGGTAAAAAAGTAATGATTTTTTAGGACAATATTTCTACAAGTTTCTTTGCTAGTTCTCGGGCCTCCTCGAGCTTTTTCTTCAGCTCTTCGGTTTCTTCGGCTCCAGGTAATGGGACCTCGACTTTCACGCCTTCTTTTGCGAACCGTTCATATGTTTCGAAAACTAATTTCGCGGCTTCTGTCTTCTTCTGAAGGTGTCTTCTAATGGTGGCTTCGGAGCGCCCTAGATCGTCGGCTATTTCTGAAACAGTCATGCCTGCCTTGCTTCTAGCAAGAGCTCCCGCAGCAACGGCTAAACTGTCGATCCACGTGAGCCGTTCAGTGCTCTCTCTAATTTTCTCTAGAACGTCTTTTCTCAGTAAGGTAGCTATTACTAAAGCAGTTTCCAGTTTATGTATATCTTGCCTTCCTAGAGGTTTAAGAGGAATCTCTTCCGACATTTTCATTCACCTCCAATATATACTTTAGGGCCTCTAAACTTTAAAACCTTATTTGGATAAACAACCAAGCCTTTATCAGTAATATCGAACGGATGACGCCTCATGCTGTGGCTTGTGCCCCTCATCTTCCACACTATAAGGCTTCTCCTAAGCTCGCCTTCAATTTCATCGAGGTCCAGCCTAATTATACCGTCCGCTGCGTGTTCAACACCTGGGCCGCCGAAGCCTCTCTCGCCAACGCTTATTTGAGAAACCAGAATAGACGTGCATCCTAGTCCTGAGAGGACGCGCTTGAGCTGCATAACGACGCTTCTAGCCACTACTGGCTTAGTAAGGTATAGCGTGGTAACAGAGTCGATGACTACTCTCTGGGCTCCTAGATCTTTGATGGCTTCGCGGACTATGTCTATGAATGAAGGAAAGTCATCGATGCTCCTCACTACGTACCGTTCTCTTTTTGCAGCTTCTCCTATGCCGCCCGTAAACGCGTCAACTATTGCAAAAAGACCTTTCTCTTCGTAGGGTCTAACATCCCAGCCGAACTGAGACATATTTATGCGTACCTGCACGGGATGCTCCTCCAGGGTTACGAGCACGCCAGGCTCCTCTCTTTTAAGCCCATGGAAGAGGAATTGCTGGCCAAATATCGACTTTCCTGTTCCAGGACCTCCCGAAAGTAGCACTATGTTTCGGTAGGGTATGCCACCGTGCAGTATTTCATCTAAGCCAGGTATTCCAGATTCAACTCTCTTAATTGCCATAATAACCACCTCTACTTAATTTTTTATCCTATTTTTAATATATATCTGCTTAAAATTTAAAATTTATTATTAAAGAATTTAAGAGCTGTTTTCTCGCAACTTTGAAGGAAGGAATAAATTATTCAGCGCTGAATAAGAAGCGGTGAAGAAAAAAATGTTTGTGCCTAAATCTCTCCTAAGACGGCTTTATCGCAAAGGCAGCCTAAAAGCAACCGACGAAGGCTTCGAATTCATACTAACAAATAATATCGCGACAGGCACGCTCACCTCGCCGCTCTCGCTTAAGGTTGACGGCGAACAAGTGGACCCCACGGCGGTAACCATAGTTAAGGATGGCGAAGAAGTTCCAAACGCAGAGATATCCTCCTCTAATCCCATCAAATTTTCGGCCGGAACCTCTGTTACCGTAAGAGTGAAAAAGAAGCTGGAGAAAGGAAAACACACAATAGAAATATCAGCCAATACCCGGGAATACGGCCCCATATCATTTGACATCGAAGATGAACTGGAGTAAAAATGGACCCATTATTTAAATTAACGGGCCATAGAGGAGCAGCAGCCTTAGCCCCAGAAAACACGCTAAAAAGCTTTAAGAAAGCCTACGACTGTGGAGCCACCGCAATAGAATTCGACGTCAGACTAACAAAGGACGGCGTTCCCATCATAGTTCATGACGAAAACCTAAGGCGTCTAGCAGGCATAGACGCCGAAGTATCAAACCTAACATTAAATGAAATCAAAAAAATCAAAATAATGAGCGAAGAACCCATTCCCACTCTAGAAGAGGTACTAGAATACGCCTCCGATAGATTAGCCGTAGACATAGAGCTGAAAACCATCGGCGCAGAAAAACAAGTAGTAAAACTCCTAGAAAAATACGGGCTTGAAGAAAGATCAATAGTAACGTCCTTCATACCTCTAGCACTGCACAACGTAAAGCAGGAATGCGGAAAGCTAAGGATCGGAATAATATGTGGCGAGTGGGATGAGGAATACCTAGACATAGCTAAAAAGCTAGGGGCAGATACAATAATTCCAAACTATAAGTCAATAACACCTTCAATAATAAAGCAAATAAAAAATCGAGGGCTGAAGATTTTTCCGTGGACAGTTAATACTGTAGAAGATGCATTAAAACTCGTCAAGGCAGGAGTTGACGGCATAATTACGGATGACCCATGCACTCTATCTCCACTCCTGTCACTCAGCTCCAGGAGCCAAAAGCAAACCTATTAACGCCAAAGTCGTACCAATCGCCGATAAAATTGCACCCACAATAATAGACGCGGCGAGGTCAACCGCCAAAGCTTTCATCCACTTTTTCTTTGTAGCTGAAGATAAGTTTCCTTTTTCTATTCTTTCCCCAAGCTTATACATCTTTAACCCAAAAATTATAACAGAAACTATCGTAACTACGGCAGCAGCAAAAACTATGGCCGCCAAGCCGACCCCAACCAAAAAAACGCTACTATTAACTAGCTGCAAAACATTTTTAACTCCTTGAAGAGTGATCCCAACTACTCCAGCCGCGACCAAAACTCTAAGCAAGTC
>JAPDKD010000100.1 GCA_029258735.1 archaeon
TGAAGGTTGTAGCTCAGCGGAATAACGTATAAAGAATAGCTAGTGTATTTTTTGTTTTTGTTATCATTTATTTTCAACTGCTATATCTAGCTTATAGTCACTAAAATTTTTCTCAAGTAGCTTCCAAGCTTTTTGCCACTCCTTCCTTGCATTCTCTATTGGAATACCTCTTTTCCGCAAAGAAACTTTGTGTTTATATGAGAGTTTCTGTGCGGCTAAGTTTTTTATGCAAGGGTTAACGTGTTTGAAAAAGAGGTATATGCTTCGGCGGTCTAATATTAAAAGTTCTGCAAGCTTTTCGTAAACATAAAGCGAGGAGCGTATTTCGTAGAGCTGAAAGATATCTCTGAGAACTTGTAAAAACCTAATTTTTGCGGGCTTTGGTTTCTGGGCAAATTTTACGAAAATCTGGAAAGCACCTCTTTTGTTAAACTTAACGTAAACACAACCATCTCCTTCGTAAAATCCCTCAATGAATGCCCAAAAACACCTTGAGCTTAGTTTTTTAAGCAGTTCTGGTTTCTCACACAGTTCCATTAATTTCATTGCTATTTGTTTTGGAACGAATCTTACCTCTATTTTGCCTCTTCTGTTAGGGCCTCCAAAACTTGCAAACCCGACTTCCTGAACTTTTTTAGAAAACTTTTTGGCAAAGACCCTGTCCATTACTTCAAGTTTTAAAGAAAAGCGATTTCTACCATTAATGGTTCCATCGCTCATTAAAGCTCCTAATGCATACCAAACAGAGGTGCTATCAAAATTTACAAATCTTCCTATACGGCTAATTTTTCGCTTTTTCTTTCTAGGATTAGATTCAGCCTCTATTCTTCGATAATAAAGCTCTTTTTATTTTTTGCCAAGTTGAGCTCCTAACTTTACAGCCAACTTCACGTCTTTCTATCTTGATAGAAATACTCGATAACCTAGCCAGCAGGATTTTAGTTTAGGCTCAAAACAGTAAAGTTTTGCAACTGCGTCGGCAATAGCCGAAGCTTTTTCCATGCTACGCGGGGCGGCGATTCTTACCTGTAAGAGTTGGTAGCCTTTTATATTCAATACGTAGCATCTCCAAGCTTTAGGGTTTAGAACTCTGTCCAATACCTCTTTATCATACTTTATCATTACTGTTTTCAAAGACCCCTCCCTCCTCTGCTCGCTAATATGCATACTCTCACCTCCCCCCAGAGCGGCTTTATGCTCGCCCTGGGGCCTCGCACCCGAACTGCGCCTAGCGTAGGGTTGCGCCCCAGGACGAGGCCGCTCCGGGGATGCATAGGCGCAGGCTCCTCGATTCCTAACTGAGCGCCGTTGATGCACTTCAGCTCGCCACGCTCCCCCGGAGAAGCATGGCGGGCTATGCTGTGGGCAATAGCCCTTCCCCGCCCACCGGCACGCCTAGCGTAGCCGAGGGGGCGGGCAATCACGCCCAGCCCGGGCGCGCCTGACGCAGCCCAGGCTTGGGTGCGACGCCTGAACGGCAGAGGCCCTTTTAACTCCCTCCCCCTTTAACGCCGCCCCTAGGGCAACGGCGTGGGCGGAAACCGCCCAATAACCTAATTAAACAAGCCTTACAAAAAAAGTAAATCAATTATGGTAAAAATTAACTAAGTATCAGCGCTTAGAGAGAAAAATCAAAACTATCCAAGAAATATCCTATAATTGTTAGCGCACGTGAGCTCGGGTTATTCTTTTTCACTTGGTGCTTATAGATTTTTCTCCGAGTGCTTCGTCTATTAGTTTGGAGATGTCTTCTCTGCGGGCGAGTTTTGAGAATTTTATTTTTATTTTTATAACGTCGTCGCTGTCGAGTATTCGCGGGGAGCCTAGGAACACGGATTGTTTGTCGAGTCGTATGTAAACGTTCATGTTGCGGTCGACGTGGTCGTCAAGCGTTACTGAAAAGTATTCTAGGTCTTCTTTTTTCATGAGTTTTAGGAGGTGTTTGAAGGCTTTTTCGGCTTTTTTCTTTTCTATTTTTATTTTAAATATTTTAATCGGGTTTCCAAAATGTCCCTTATAGCTTTCTTCTAAGATTATTTCGTCCGCTTCTTCTTTGATTTCTGGCGGTAGAAGTTCTTTAAGGGCAGCTTTAACTTTTTCAGGGTCTTCTGTTGCGTGGCAATAAGTGGTTATTTCCATGCTAAGTGGGCGTTTAGAGCGCTTTGATCTCTTTTTCATTTGTATCTTATCTTTCTAGTGTATCCGCTTATCCATCTTCTTTCTGGGTCATTTGCGATGGCTGGGTGATGGGGGTCGGCCATTACGACTTCATACCACTTGTAAACGCCGTCTTCCCCTACCCAATAAGATCCTAAGACGACCAGGTTGGGATACTTTCTAGCAGCTCTTTCCTCCGCTATCAGGCGGGCGCTTTTTGCCGGAGAATAGCCGTAGACGCCCATGCGCTTAGGCCTGCGGCCGCTCCTAGGCCTGGGCCTGTTCAGCCCGCCCTTTCTCACTCGTACACGCACGACTACGTATCCGGGCTTTGCCTTGTAGCCAAAGGCTCTGGCGCGATTTATACGCGTGGGCTTTTCTATCCGCACTATGGTTGGCTGCCTTCTCCACTGTATAAGCCTAGCTTTGAGTACCTCAGCGAGCTCTCCTCTTCGTATCATTTTCCAGGTTTTTTCGACATACTTATAGTAGCCCAACGTAGACACCTAACCTTACTTTTACCTTCATAGCTTTCTTAAAAAGGTTAAGTTCGACATTATCATTTAAATAGAGGTTTTCATGTTAATGTGTGCGAGGGATGTAGGCGTTGCCATCAGGAACCTCTGAACTGCTGACGAAGGCTCTTGGGAACACGGTACTGGTTAGGCTGAAAGGCGGTAGAGAGGTAAGAGGGGTTCTTATGAGCTTTGACCAGCATTTGAACCTAGTGCTAGACGAGGCCGAAGAGATCAAGGACAACAAAACGAGGCGGCTGGGAATGATTATTGTGCGTGGAGACAATGTCGTCTTTATAAGTCCAGCAGTGTAGGTAGGTGAGTCTTATGGTTAAGGGAACGACTTCCTTCGGTAAGCGTGGGCGCGGAAAAACGCATATACGTTGCAGGAGATGCGGGAGACATAGCTACAACGTTAGGAAGCATTATTGTGCTGCCTGCGGGTTTGGAAGGTCTAAGCGCATTAGAAAGTACAGCTGGCAGACCAAGAAGACGCTGACCCGGGTCCGCGTTAGATAGAAAGGTTAGGTAGAAGACTGTTTTATAAGGTATAGAGTTATTGCCATTAATCCTGTAGTGCCTATGCTTTTCTCAATACCGGGAGGATAAATTGCCTTTCCCTTTTCGAGCTCCTTTCTGGTTAGTCCCGGCTCTGAGCCCCCAAATATTAAAAGTACGCGTCCTTCACCTGCTTTATTTGCAATCTCGGAGGGGTCTAGTTCGTTTGAGGCGTAGGGAGGCGCAACTACGAGGTATACTTCCTGAGGATCTAGAAGTTCTATGGCGTCGTCGATGTCGGATAGGTAGATGATGTTTCTTCCCTCTTTTAGTGCTAGCCTGTGAGCTTCTGGCACGCCCGACTGAGCCGCTGTCCCGCTGGCCTTTGTGATCACGAAGGTTTTGTAGCCGAGCCCGTAGACGAGCCTAGCGGCTTCAATGACTTTCTGGTTGGAATAAACGTTATGGAGAATGGGCACGATGTTTTCGAGCATATTTTGCACCTAAGTCAACTCTCTAGATTCCTTAATATTTCCCTCGCTATGCTTCTAGCCAGTGGAACGGGCACGGCTTCGCCGACCTCGTTGAACTGGACGTCGCGTCCGCCTAGGAACACGTGGTCGTCCGGGAACCCCATGAGCCTCGCGTGTTCTCTTACTGTTAGTAGCCGGTCTTCGAAGGGGTGGACGAATCTACTGCTGCCCATAACTGTGGGGGCGATCCTATAGGGATGAAGTCTAATGAAATTTCCGTGGAGCCTTTTAGCTCCCCGGTACTTGATGAGAGCCTCTCCCCATTTGAGTTTGGATATTTTCTTCAGCTTTCTGCGGGAGAGTGGAACGGGCTCATGATTGGGTATGTGTGCTGAGCCGGGCTCCGGAAGATCGCCTATAGCTTCGATTACAGGGATTCTTCCTTTGCATTTCTTAGGCTTTAACTTGATGTTAGAAATGAAGACGCGGAGCCTATGGCTGGGCGTGCAGTAGTCCTCAGCGTAAAGCTTGTTAAAGTATATTTCTTTGTAGCCTACTCGGGCCAGCTCATTTTGAATTGCTTCTCGCAGCCCGTTTTCCATGATGCCTGGCACGTTTTCCATCACAAAGAAGCAGGGTTGCAGGTCTCCGACAAGCCTGATATAGTGGAGGACAAGCCTGCCTACAGGGTCCACGTACAGGCGGTCTAGGGGGTCCTTCATTCTCCGCGGATTAGCTCCGGTGTACGGCTCGCAGGGAGGACCGCCTATAATTACGTCGGGAGTACCGACTAGCGCTTCTAGGTCCACGCCTCGAATGTTTTTGATGTCTTCAACTATGACCTTGGCTTCAGGAAAATTTTTCGAAAAGGTGAGCGCAGCTGGACTGAAATTGTCTACACCCAGAACTATCTCGAAGCCTACATCTTTAAATCCCCTTGAAAACCCTCCTGCACCGCAGAAAAGGTCTATTACCCTGAATTTTTGCATATCTCAACACGGGTAGGGAAGCGATAATTTTTAAAGCTTTTCTCCTAGAAAATATGATAGGCAGCCCGGTGGTGTAGCGGCCAAGCATGGCGGGCTCTGGCCCCGCAGTTTCGGGGGCATATGCCCCCAAGCGGACATCGGGGGTTCGAATCCCCCCCGGGCTACCACTATTTTCTCTCTGGCGAATAGGAAGGAGTTTAGGAATTGGTGATGTTGTTTGTTCTTTCAACAGATGCTTTAACAATTCCTCTAGTCTCCGCGACGTTATCATATAAACAGCTTCTTTCACACACTACCATGAATACTCCCATCTATTAAAACGACTTATTTCCTAAAGCGCGCGAAATTTATTTATGGCTATAGAAAATCGAGTGATTTATATTTTCATGTTAGTTCATAACTTTTATTATGATTACTTATATTATCTTAATAGGATAGATAAAAAATATATTCAGAAATCAATAATAAGTATGAGAATAAAATAATGAAAACTAAAATACTCAAATATGCTAGTTATTTCTTAACGATGGTGGGAGCTATTTTAATGTCTTATTCTATTTCTTTATCTGGAGATGGTAGAGATTGGTTATTATATTTAGGGTCGGTAATGTTTAACTGTGGCTGGATTTATCTTGTCTTATCAGATGTAAAGAGGAGACTAAAAGCTAAAAGAGATGCTCTATCAATTACATCAGCTGTGATAACGCTGACTATGTTAGTCGTGATTGTAGTAGAACTTATTTTTCGTGTAAACGTTCCTGCTACATTGGCAGTTATACTGTTTATACTTATGTTGTTACAAATATCGTTTGAATATAATCATATAGCAAGTAAAACAAAATATTAGTCATTTTTAAGTTAAAATCAATTTTTTCTAAATTTTTTTGAATAAAATATCTTTCTAGCGCGTTAGTTAAAGTTAACTATTCTTGTCTGGGAATTGACGCTATAATTCGCTTTGCTTTTCTGAGTGTTCCTGTAGTTTTTAAGGGTCTGAGGTTGACGTCTTGTCGCGGCATGAGGTCTAGCGCTAAAACGAACTCGCGGTAGTTGTTTCTTAGAACTTTGAATGCACATAGTTGTTTTTCTTCATCATAGAAGGCTAGTGATGGTCGCAGCTTTGAAAGCCCTACGACGCCGTATAATCTGAATACGGCGTATATGCATGCCGCCTCTATTTGTTCACGTGTAGGTCTATTGCCTGCATCTACTCGAGCGATGATATACCTGTATTTTTCCTTCAAATATTCTCACCATTCCTATAGATGCTTACGCCAGAAACTGGCGTTAATCCTTTAATTTTATCTCTGTTTTCCCGGATCTTAGCGAATATTTTGCTGTATGAGAATGTGTTTATTCCGAGTTCTTCGGCTAATTTTTCAAGCGATAGTGCGGAAACCATATACTTGGAGCTTGGAGCCCCACTGGAGAGTATTATGTTTTCCCTGCCTTTGGCGGGGCTTCTAGAAACGAGGCGCCTGTATAGAAACATTATGTTTGCAGCTTTTCTCACGTCATAGTATGCTATGATGGGATAGATTTTCAACTCTACGAACTTGTTTAGCGATATTATGCTTCTCCAGTCGCCGCGGAATATGGGGATCCACTTATCGTGGGGTTGTTCTATTACGTCTACTCTTCTATCCCTGCATGCAAAGGCCATTTGCTGGCGGTTTTTCACCCTATACGACACTAAATCTACTTGGTTTCGGACCTTAGCTAGCACGCGCTTGGCTTTCTGAGGGATGGCGACTAAGCTGAATCTTGTAAAAACTTCGGTGCCTGAGGTTTCTAGAAGAGGCTGAATCTTCCTGATTTCCTTTATGAGTCTCATGTCCGATGTAGAAATTACTATGGAATCTAAACTTAGATCCTGAACTAGCTTTACAAAAGCTCTGAAATCAGCTCCTCTCAAAGCTTCGTACCAGATGCAGATATCTATGATGCGCATGACTCACAATTCCGATTTTTCGTTTCCGCATACTTTAAAAATTCTTGCTATATAGCAGCGCTTACTTTTGGTCTTAGAGAGCTCCGACACCTTATAAAACATAAATTTAAAGATGAGCGGAGAAATAATTGAGTGAGGTGAAGTTATTGTTTACTCCGTCTGCAATGGGCTATGACCGAGCCATCACTATATTCAGCCCTGACGGTAAGCTTTACCAGGTGGAATACGCCTTCGAAGCAGTTCGTAAGGGAATGTTGACGCTGGGCGTGCGTTCCAGAGAAGGCGTAGTGCTTATGGCAGTGAAGCAGCCAAGGTCAAAGCTCATGGAGAGTACCGAGAAGATAAAGAAAATAGATGAGCACGTGGGGTTAGCTTTTGCTGGCCTTTTTGGCGACGCCAGGGTTCTCATCGATCAAGCGAGAATTTACGCTCAGATTCATAGGCTAGTGTACGGAGAGAAGATGCCAGTGGACTTGCTCGTGAAGAGAATCTGCGATATAAAGCAGGCCTATACGCAGCACGCTGGAGTGAGGCCTTTCGGTGTAGCCTTTCTCTTTGCGGGTGTGGATAGAAAAGGGCCGCATCTAATACGCACTGATCCGGGAGGCAGTTACACCATGTTTAAGGCGGATGCGATTGGTGCTAATGCGCCTAAAGCGGTGGAAGTTTTAGAGAAGGAGTATACGGACGATATTACGCTTGACGGAGCCGTTGAGCTCGGGCTTAAAGCCGTTCGGTATGCTGTTGGAAAGGAGATAGGTTCAACAAATCTCGAAATGGCTGTGGCTAAGACGGAGGATCAGCGGTTCAGAATTCTGAGCGAGGAAGAGATAGGACAAATACTGTCCAAGTTTGAGCAGTGATTTCTTATTTTTGGTGGTTATTTTAATGGGAGTGAAATTTCATGTCGAAGCGTGTTGCTATAGCGCGAATTGAAAAGGGAGGAAAGAGGTTTGAGATACTCGTTGACCCGGAGAAAGCTTGGGCATACAAGAGCGGTGCTAAGATAGACATTAGAGAAGTTGTTGAGGGTGAGTTTGTATATTTTAACGCGAGGCAGGGGCTTAAAGCCTCGGAAACTGAGTTAAAAAAGATTTTCCGTACAGACGACTTCTACAAGATAGCTGATGAAATAATAAGAAGAGGGGAAGTGCAGTTAACTGAGCAGCAAAGGAGGGAAATGATTGAGGCAAAAAGAAAACAGATCATCGAGTTTCTCTCAAGGAATGCAATAGACCCTCGAACCAACCTGCCGCACCCGCCTAAGAGAATAGAGCTGGCTCTCCAACAGGCTCGAGTACCCATAGACCCGTTCAAGCCCGTAGAAGAGCAGGTTAGCGTTGTTCTTAAAGCTCTGGTGCGCGTATTACCGATAAAGCTGGCTACTGCGCGCATAGGCGTAAAAATCCCTCCAGAATATTCTGGGAAGGCTTACGGCAGGCTAGCCAAGATGGGCAGAATCGTGAGACAAGCCTATACTACAGACGGCAGCTTGATAATGGAGATAGAAGTCCCTGCAGGGCTTCAGGAATCAGTTATTCAGCAAGTGCTAAGGCTGACGAAGGGCAAAGGGGAAGCCAAAATTCTCTCAGTGAAGTAGGCGAGAAGATATGCCAGTTTATGTGAGAGATCGAGATATAGTGGTGCCCGGGGAGCCCTTGGCGAGTCAGCTGTTCAAGGGAGAAGGCGCTGTATACGTTGAGAAAAGAAAAATATACGCTAAGGCTTTAAGTGTGGTCGAGATAGATTCCGAGTCTAAAGTAATTAGAGCTATTCCCTTAAAGAAGAAATATTTACCCGCTAAGGGTGATAAAGTCATTGGTAAAATAGTTGATGTAGGCGTTACTCATTGGACTGTTGACATTAACTCTCCTTATCCGGCTATTCTTCAAGCTACAGAGGTTTTGCCGCGTCCCACCGACGCTGCAAGAATGGATCTATCGAAGATTCTTAAGCCCGGGGATATAGTAGTAGCAAAAGTTATAGTCTTCGACTTAACGAGAGACCCTCTCCTAACGATAAAGGAAAGGGGCTTGGGGAAGATTACTAAGGGTACATTAGTACAGATAGATCCCGCTAAAATACCTAGACTTATCGGTAAAAAGGGAAGCATGGCAAACATGATTAGAAAGGCCTTAGGCGTTGATTTAATTGTAGGGAAAAACGGTCGGGTAATAATTATATCCGACGATAGGGAGAAGGAGGCGCTAGCCATTCTCATTATAAGGAAGATTGAGCGTGAAGCCCATGTTTCCGGCTTAACCGATAGGATAAAGAAGTTTCTCGAATCATATGGTATAGAGGTTGAAAATAATGCGTAGTAATAATGTAGTTCTAATTAATGAAGAAGGGTTACGGGTCGATGGTCGTAGACCCAACGAAATGAGGCCCTTTAAAATAATTGCCGGATATCTTAGCAACGCTGACGGGTCAGCATATATCGAGCTTGGGAGAAATAAAATAGTAGCGGCTGTGTATGGTCCAAGAGAAGTCCATCCAAAATATTTGGCGTTGCCGCATAGAGCAACGGTAAGATGTAGATACTCTATGGCACCGTTCTCGGTGGAGGAGCGGAAATCTCCTGGACGAAGCAGGCGCGAAATAGAGCTTTCAAAGGTGATAAGGGAGGCTCTCGAACCAGCGATATTCGTGGAAGAGTATCCTAGAACCGTAATAGACATTTTTATTCAGGTGTTAGAGGCTGATGGCGGCACTCGAACTGCGTCAATAACAGCGGCGTCTGTAGCTCTAGCTGACGCTGGAATTCCGATGAGGGATCTAGTTGCTGCCATAGCGGTTGGAAAAGCCAGTGACACGTTGCTCTTAGACTTGAATGGGATAGAGGATCAGTATGGAGATGGAGATATGCCGATCGCAATTATGCCCCGCTACAATCTTGTAACGCTTTTCCAAGCGGATGGAATATTCGCGCCCGAGGAGATAGAGGAGGCTTTAAAGATGGCTAGGGAGGCTATTTACAAGCTTTATGAGGGGCAAAAGGAGGCGTTGAAAAGGAAGTATTTGAAGATAAGGGAAGAGGTGTTAAGTAGTGAGTAGCACTAAGCCGTTTGGAGATATACTGTCTACGATTAAGCGTGAGTCTATTGTGACGCTGCTTCGAAAGGGGGAAAGAATTGACGGTAGGGGGCTTCATGAATATAGGAAAATAGAAATAGAAACTAACGTTATAAGCAAGGCCGAAGGCTCGGCGCTCGTAAAAATAGGAGACACGAAAGTTATAGCTGGGGTAAAGACTGAAATCGGAAAGCCTTTTCCTGATACGCCCGACATGGGTGTGCAAATCGTAAACGCTGAGCTTATACCTATAGCCTCGCCATTCTTTGAGCCCGGGCCTCCTGGCGAAGATGACATAGAGTTGTCTCGCGTAATAGATAGAGGGCTAAGAAGCTCTGAAGCAATAAAGCTCAACGAACTGGCGCCAATACCGGGCGAAAAAGTCTGGATAATATACATCGACATATACCCCCTGGACCACTACGGAAACCTGGTAGACGCGTCTGGACTAGCCGCCGTGAGCGCCCTATTAACCACAAAGATAAAGAATTGGAAGGTAGAGGACGGAGATGTGGTGCTTCTTGACGAAGAGAAACCGCTACCCATAGGCGAGGTACCAGTCTTCGTGACTGTAGGAAAAATAGGAGACACATTAATAGTAGACCCATCCTACGAAGAAGAGCTCATCCTAGATGCCAAGATAACCTTAGCAGTGACAAGCGACGACAAGATCAGCGGAATCCAGAAATCAGGGCTAGGTGGATTTACTCCCGAAGTAGTAAAAAACGCGGTAAGCTTGGCTATCAACGTAGCTGACCAAGTAAGGAAAAAACTGCCTACCTAGCAAAAAATAAATAATTACAATACTTCACTTTTTGAGGGTCTCTATATGGGTCGCACAAAGATAGTGGGAAGCGCTGGGCGCTACGGGGCAAGATATGGGTCTACTCTGCGAAAAAGGGTACGAATGATAGAGGAGCGCATGAGGGCGCCTCATAGATGTCCTCGCTGCTTAACCCCGGGTAGGCTGAAAAGAGTGAGTGTGGGTGTGTGGCACTGCACGAAATGCGGCTATACCTTTGCAGGGGGTGCCTGGGTTCCGAGAACTCAGTTGGGTAAAACTTTTGCTCCGGAAGAGCTGAGACAGATGGGGCTTAAGTAAACGTGAATAAAAAACATGTTTTTACGATAGTGACTACGACTAGGCGCACAAATAATAGAGTGAGGTCATTTGCTAAGGAACTTGCGAGTAGCCTGTGTTGTGCATTAAAGATAAACAGGGGAAAGTTAAACATTGAAGAATTATGGTACTTGGCTAGGGAGTACGGCGCGAAGAGAGTAGTTATTGTGTGTAGAGGGCTTTATGGAAATCCCGGGCGGCTCATATTTTTGATATGTGACGGTGATAATCCGTCTTTTTATCCTCTTATTTTAAAGCTGGGGGGTATAAAACTGGCTAGGGAGGAAGGGGTCCGGCTTACACAGCCAAAAAACATTACACCGATAGCGGTCAGCGTTGAAGAGCCTGACATTATATTGTTTGGACAGGAGCTAGCCGCCGCTCTATATTTACCTTTTCTGGGATATAGTACACTTGAAGACTTGAATCAATTCGAATCCATAATTTACGTCGAAAAAGTCAGTAGTAAAAAGACAAAGTATGTAGTAAAGTTCTTGTCACCAAAGGGCGGCGCAATTACTGGACCCAAAATTTTTGTTCGCGAAGCATATTATAGAACGCCATAAGTGATGAGCGATGGAAAAAACGCAAACTGCATCGGCCGACTATAGTTTCCGTATGACAGTAACACTACCTTCTAGTCAATGCGCCCGAATTATATATATGGCGCTTATAAGGGAAGTAGAAAATCCCCCATCATATAGAAGTAGAGCAGTCCTCCACCGGGAAGGAGACAGCGTAGTTCTCGAAATATCTTCGAACGATTTATCCAGCTTTCGAGCCGCTATTAACAGCTATCTGCGCCTACTTGCAGCTACTTTAAGTGTTCTCGACGAAACTAAAAGCCTGCTAGAATAATATCCTTTGGCTTCATATATTCTCTCAATAAAGTGGTCGCATACATCCCCTTTTTCAATACGAACGACATATAAACTCTATCTTCTATAACTCTAAAGCTAAATTTTTCGGGCATCATAGCTGCCCGCCTAATATCTCCTTTAGAACCCACCTCAGGCATATGTTTCACCCTGAACATCCCTAGGGTTAGTCCCTCCTCCTCTAGGATTTCCTGCTCTATTTCTCCCTGTACGCCTTTGGCGAGCCTAGTCCTATATCCGAAAACGTTCAAAACGAGTTCATAGTAACCTCTCTTCATTAACCTATTCACCTCGTCAATGTTATCCTCAGTCACTAGCAGAACTTTAACAGGCTTACGCCTTAACCCTGGTCCTGCGTACAGCGCTACGAGGTCACCAACATAAGCTCTATCTATGCGCAGGCCCCGGGCAAGCCTCCTGCTCAGAGATTTATTAAAGAGATATGCCTGGTAAGCACCTATATACAGCCGCCTAATCGAAACCGGGAGAGCCCTAAAAGTCTCCTTATAGTTTCCGGGATGCTTCGATATGAATCGAAGAAGCGTTCTCTCATGGTGAAGAGTATATGGAAAAATTTTTAGAGCTTCTTCCGCATCTCCCGTTTCGGCGAAAAATTTTCTAGCCCTCACGGCCTCTCCGTTCTCTGTATTATATATTTTCGCGACAACCTCCTCGAAAGCCTCCTCGTACATGCCTCTTAGCAAGAAATAGCCAACCCTATGCGTATTCGGCCTAATCGTTCCGAAACGTTGATGACCAAAGTAATTGGGGCAGCCACCGAACTGTTTAATTTCGCATGTAATCTCTTTAACTCTTTCTTGGAGCTCCTCACCGCGGAAACGGGAGTTCCTTATTGTAATTACAAACTGGTTCCCATATAGCATACCTGGCCTCAAAGAAAATGGTCTCCTCAAAGCGTAAATTACTCGGACACTGGGAGAACTAATCTCCAAAACATCTTCTAACTTTGCCCCCTTAATACAAATAAACTGGTAAGCTACAGCGCGCGTATCTTTAAGGCCAGCGATACTCACATATCTCGGATGCAAGCCAAGCTTACGCGCAATGATTCTCGCAGCGGTTATTGAGTCAACTCCTCGCTTTTCTATAACAGCCCAAATATACTCTCCGTTTCCCTCCGCTTCGGCACTTTTAACCTCTGAAGCCAGAAGCCCTTCCTCGGAAATCTCTATCACGACAAAATCCTCGTATCTCTCTCGAATTCTCCCGCCGATTCCAGGGCTATCGCTAGCGTAATATGTCAGCCATAGTTCTCGTTCTAATTTGGACTCTGTTAGACGCATGCTTTAGCACCACATAGATGCTTAAAGGAGTTTAAGTTTTCCAGTTATTTTATCTACCACTTCAGCCGGAGCCGGCCCTATTCCAACAGCCGTAGGCGTGCCTGGGGAAAGCTGTGTAAGTCCAGCGTCCCTAACAAGCGAGCAGGGTAGACCAAGTCTCACAGCTTGGCTATAAATCTCGAGTAAACTCTCTTCATTTTCTACCCTAACTACGACCTTTTTCTGTCCTTGATCAAGCCACTCGTTAAACCATGATTGAAATTTTTTCTGCGCTTCTAGAGCCGCTGATACAGAGGCATGCGCCACTTGAACGGCCAGCTTTCCTTTTCCTATCTTTAAGTCCTTGCGGACGACTATGACTTGTTTAATTTCTATTAGGCTTACCCCCTCTTGTAGCCTATCTTCCTCAGGAACTCTATTCGCTCTTTTTTCTTTGCTTCGTCCTCAACGCCCAGCGGCTTAAATCCGTCAACTACGCCAAGTAAAGCTCGGCCTTGGTTTGTTTCAGCTACTATTGCTTGTACCGGGTTTGCGGTCGCGCAAAGTATAGATAGGACTTCGGGAACTTTCTTTACTTCGCTTAGGATATTTATTGGCCATGCATTCCTTATGAGAAGGACGAAGACGTGGCCTGCTGCTATTTTTTGAGCGTTTTCTATAGCTGCTTTTACGAGTTCATCGTCGTTTCCATCGTATCTGATTAGGCGGTCGCCTGAGGCTTCACAAAACGCTAATCCGAATTTCACGTTCGGGACTGCGGTTACCACCGCTTCGGCTATGTCTTCTACTGTTTTAATGAAATGCGTGATCCCAACTATTATGTTTGTATTTTTAGGCAGCGTTAACTCAACAACGCTTAAGTTTATGCTCATTTATTCTACACCCCGGCACTAACTTTTCCCTTAAAAGTTTTTATATATTTAGTAGCTAGAAGGTGAGGGTGCTATAGTTGAGGTGTGAGTATGTTAACTGTGAGAGAGAGGCTGAAGTAATAGTAGTGTTTGACGGCAGAGCTTACCACTTATGCCGTTACCACATGTCTAGGCTCATACGCTCTCTAGAAAAAAATGCAAAGGGTAGGACGGCTTCACTACAGGATTTTCGTGTTAAAAAAGAAAGGGGAAAAATAAGAGTATATATTCCTTCGGAATCCAGCTAGCCGCTTGAGCGCTCATCGGATAAGCCGCGCAGTTCTTCAATCATTTCTTTTGCAGTTTCCTCAGATATTTCCCCTTTCTCAGCTCTTTCTCTGATTTCCTCTCTCTTGTTCTCGATTATTTCTTTAGACTCAGATACGGATAATCGTGCTTGTTCGATATGTCTTCTGGACCACTTCTCAAGTTCTTCAAATATGCTCCTAATTTCGCGCAGTTCGCGTTCAAGCGCGCCTTTCTCTTCTCCGAGCTTATCCATTTTAACGGCTGCCTTTTCGGGGCTTATAAGGCCTATTTCCGTCTTTACATAGAGATCTTCGATCTCCTTTTCTATGCTAGCTATGGTGCCTTTTATCATGGCTATCTTTTCAACTAAGTTTATTCTGACTTTTTCCCACTTTTTTACGGCCTCGGAACATCGCGTTCTATATTCGTTCCACAGTTCGTCAAGTTCCTCAAAAAGCCTCTGCACTTCTTCAACGCCTGGTAGGTTCGTTCTTACTTCCGTACTCACGCCTCCTTCACCTCTTCAAAAACCTTTTCAAGTTTAGCGATCCTACTCTCTATCTCTGATTTTAGCCGTTCATAGGTTTTCTCGGAAATTTTGCCTTGCTTAAAAAGCTCCTCCAGCTTCATTAGGCTTAACCTTAATTTTCCGAGCTCCGGCTTAGCGCGGCTTGCCATTAACCTTTTCATATGCGGGATAATCGTTCTTTCAATTCGGCTAAGCATCTCGGATAATTCTTTAACTACTCTCGAATACTCCTCTATTTTTTCATTGATGTTTTGAATTAATGCGTGAGATTCTTCGGGTGTAAGCAGGCCCTGCGAAGATTTTTTATTTATCCTTTCTTTTTCAGCTTTAAAAGCTTCTATAGAACTTGAAAGGCCCGCTATTAGTCGCCTGGTTTCTGCTGAAAGCTCATCCCACCTATCGAGTGCTTCTAATGCCTCGCTTTCATATTTTTTCCAACTTTCCTCTAGTTCTAAAATTTTAGTCTCGAATTCTTCAAGCCTCCTTTTCAATTCTTCTTCTGGAGTTTCAGTGACTTCAACTTCAGGTACTGTAGTTTTAACTGAAATAGCTGCAGTTGGTGTGGGTGTTTCCTTTGGGGTGGCTTCTTCAGCTGGCGTTGGCGGTGTTGGAGGTGCTACACTTTTAGGCTTTTCTTTTTCAGGCGGCTTATAGAATGGGCATTCAGTAAAATTAGATAAGCATGGCATTAATCCTGGGTTTACTTCTCTATTGGCGTATTTACAATAGAATTTCATGCCGACTCTATAAAGTCCTGGACAAACCTGCGCGCTCACAGCATCACCTTACTAGGTTATTAAAGATGCGCGGCATTATTATGAGTAGCGTTAAAAAAAGGTGAAGTGAAATGCGCCGCTTGAAAACTTTAAAGGAAGTTTTAGAAGATTTCCTGAGAGAACAGGGTTTAACCATAGATGATATTCTCGACGCAATGGATGAGGATCCAAAAGGTATACTTGTATCTTTAACTATGAGAGTAAATATTTCAGAGGAGGAAGCGTTAAAAATTTTGAAGCTTTATACATCCCGTCAGCTGAATCTCGCCATATTCGCTATACAGGTTTTTTACCTCTCTAATCCAAGCGGTTACTATAAGGGCTATCTCATTTATCCTACTCCTGACATGGTGCGTGGGCCGGACGGGCTAATAACTAAGGAAGGTCTAACTTTGATCTTGAAGTCTCTCGGCTTAAAGCCAGGTTATGCCTAACAGGCTAGCTTAGCAGCTCGCGTATTCTTTTCCTAAACGATGGACAACTTCGAGCAAGCTTTCTAGCTTCTTCTTCAATATTTGCATCGGCTGGAAGAATCTTTTTAATAAAAACTCCCGTTCGTCCCTTTTCATCACGACGCAGCAACATTTTAACTCGTTCATAAATAGTGTCAACAGATATTTCCAAAATATCAGCTACATAGCTCTCTACTCCTATAACGGAAAACTCTACGTGCCCCTCTTTCACAGGAATTATTACAAGAAGCTTCTTGTTTACACCAGGAACCCTTACGTCATTCAGTAATTCCTTTAGGGACACTGTGCCGCCAAACCTGTAAAACTCCTCCTCCCTGGGTGTAAAGTGCCCAAGAGGAATGTGTATACACGTTTCTTCGTCAAGGTATATGTAGGCTTTAGGAGTTGAGGATGGAGTAGCCTGAACAATTTCCTTATGTGAAACGTGGAACTTTTCAGCGTAAATTGCATCTTCCACCATAAAGGTTGGAACAGGATGCAGAAACACTATGTCTATGTCACTGTCATAGTGGACGTCTCCTCTAGCAACACTACCGTTAACATAGCCTACTAGCCCGCGCCTTCTAAATGCTTGCAGTAGCTTAATTGCTTTAATCCTTTTCTTCTTCAAAATATCCCAATGCTCTCGACTATATTTTACAAGAGCCTTATCCTTTACCTTTAGCGGCTTCAAGGTCTTCGGCCCTTATTTTTCGCGCTAGCCTTACAATTTCCAATAAGCTTAATAGAACATTTGATACCTCAATTGCGTCATGTGGAGCCGTTGCCGAACTCAGCTGACGACTAAAGCGATGAAGTTGCTCAATAGCCGCTCTCTCAACCTCTTTAATAACTAGATTGCCTTTTACCTTGAACTCTTCCTCCTCTCCAGAAACTATAACAAATCTTCGTTTACATTTTGGACAAATTACCTCTCCAGTCTTAAGCTTAAACAACGGTACATTACAATTAGGGCAAAGATAGTTTAACATAGCCGCACCGGACTTAAGGAGCACCGCCATTTCCTTAACCAAGTCTTTGTCATCCTTTTTTTGACTCATCTTTGAAATCCCCATCCTACAACATCTTAATCTAATCCTAGCACGATAAAAGTTTAAGGTGCGCATGCATGGAGAAAACCGAGGAGCCAAAGGCGCTAAACGTCCTTACAATTAGGTGTCCTATTTGTGGCAATAAAACTCTTCAAATCAAGGAAACGGAATACTATATACCCTATTTGGGCAAGGCGCTGCTTGTAAGCAGGTATTGCTCAAGCTGCCATTATAGGAAGTCTGAAATCGTTCCTCTTGAGCCAAAAAGGCACCAAAGAATTTATGTTAGAATAAGTTCGGAAGACGACCTCAAGGTTAAGATTGTTAGAACAAGTACCACATCAATAGAGATCCCAGAGCATGGTATATACATATATCCGGGTATTGACGCGCCTTTCTTCATAACTAATGTTGAAGGCATTCTACAACGCTTTTACGATGCTGCGCGTAGAATTGCCATTTTATCTCAGAATAAAGAGGAAAGAATAGCGTCCATGCTCTTTCTTGAAAAAATAGATAGGCTGCGTAACGATCCTTCACCTTTTACACTAATACTAGACGACCCCGCAGGATTAGCTAAAGTTATTGGCAGTAAAAAACTTAAATTTATCCTGGTAGAGGATGTTGAAGGCGATTAGCTGAACGTCGGTGTGTAGGCATGTCTAGCAGAAGAAAAGTTAAGGTAAAGAAGAAAAGCAGGGAGAGGTCGCCGCCGCCAATATCAGCTGCGGGCTTAATGGCTTTCTTCGAAGAGGAAATAGGGGGAATAAAAATAAGGCCAGAACTTGTTCTAGCCGGTGCGGTTATGCTTATGGTTCTCGTAATGCTGGCTCATATTGGGCTTTTCTCCTTCTAGCCGCTTTTCTAAGGGCTTGAATAATTTCTCGTAAAGCCCTCTCAACATTCTCGTTTTCCTCGACAATATTACCTGTCACGATTATACTTGCTCCTGCATTAACAGCCCTTGCTGTTAGCTCAGGAGTTCTAATTCCGCCCCCGACTATTATGGGACGAGTTGTAACGCTTTTAACAGCTTTAATTATTTCTGGCGGAACGGGGCGTCCACCGGACCCCCCTTCGAGATATATGAATTCAAAGCCCATATACTCGGCCGCTAAAGAATATGCGGCTGCAATTTCAGGTTTTTCGAAAGGTATCGGCCTAGTCTGACTTACATAGCCAACAGCTCCTCCCTCGCCCAAGATGAGGTATGCGAGTGAAAGGGGCTCTAGCTTGTATTTCTTGACGAGAGGTGCCGCCTGCATTTGCCCGCCCACAATAAAATAAGGATTAAGTGAGTTAAGGACGGAAAGGAACCAAACGGCATCAGCATAGCGGCTCAGTGCAGAAGGGTTGCCGGGGAACAATATTATAGGGAGATCTATGCCGCCCCGTTTTATAGATAAAACAATATCATCTACTAAATGCTCGTCGACGCCTATACTGCCGCCGACCATTATTGCGGAAGTTCCTGCCTTTTGAGCCATTTTAGCTATATCATAAGCTTCCTCGGGCGTTACGTTTGCTGGGTCTATTAATGCCATGTGTATTGCTCCCTTTTCTTCCAGTTCTTTATGGAGATACGCTGATACGCTGTACCTATTTTTGCTCAACCTAGTCCACCTGCCTCTTCCTCAAACCAGTCTATAAACATGCTATAATAGTCTACTGGTTCCAGGTGACGATTATACTCGAAGTCGTGAGCAAGACCGCATGCTGCACACTTAACGAATACGTGCTGTTCTTTTTTGTTTATTACTACGCTAACACTTGTCTTACCGCAGCGTGGACACTGAAAAATAGTTGGCAATCTTCTTACTTTCTTTACGATAATTTTTCTTCTTTTTCTTCGCCTACCCAATTCACACACCTAAATTTTTTACATAAACTTTCTACACTATAAATCAGTATCGCAAAGTAATAATGATTACCTCCTGACTATGTGATTGCTATGGGTCGGGAGGCTCCCCTGTTTCAATCGGTTTTCCTTTTACAGTTCGCGGAGTAAGCCACTCAATTAGTTTCTCCACTTCGCGCGTCTTTATAATAACAGTTATTGCACCTAACGGGCTCTCACCGTACTCGTAAGAACAGAAACTTATAGAACCAGCAAATGCTACTTGTTTATTAAGGTAAAACCTCACAAATTCTTCCCCCTTTCCGCGGAAGAGATATTGACGCGCAGCGTCCAAGATCTGCTGCTTCCTAAGCGCATGGTAAAAACCTTCTATGGCTTCAAGTCCACGCCCTACACCCCTATATATCTTAGTGAACTTATAGTCGTCCACAGATATCCAGTTCACTTTAAAGAAGCGTTCCACGGCTTTCTTTACTTTTTCTTCGTCTTCTGTTGGACGGATCTCCACCTGAACTTCAACTTCAAGCATCCTCAAGCATCCTCCTCAACATTTCCTCGGCATCCTTTTTGAACTTCTCCAGCGAATCCTCGTTTACCAGCATATAATCCGCCAACGCTATTACCTCTCCAAGTCCGAATGAAAGCTCCCTCCTATCTCTGGCTTCAAACTCCTCCCAGGTTTTTGGATCATCTTTTCTTCCTCTTTTAAGCAGCCTTCTAAATCGCGTTTTAGGAGACGAATGAATAGCTAACACGTACGCTGCGTCAAAAGCCGTCTTGAAAACCTTAATTTCTGCGGGGCTACGTATTCCGTCGATTAAAAAATGCTTATCGTTTTTGTGAATATAGTTTAAAGCAATCTTCGCGATAGCGTCAGCTCCATGTTCCTTTCTCAGTTTCCTTGCCAGTTCTCCTAGTTGACTGCCATTTAAAGGGAGTCCTCTTCGCGCAGCCTCTTGCCTAACTACGTCGCCTAAAGTAAAGGTAGAAAACCCCATTTTTCTCGCTATTTCGGCAACTATGCTTTTCCCAGAGCCCGGCATGCCTGCGAGGAGTATAACAACTCGTTTAGACATACTAGGTAAATAAAAAATTATAACCATTAAGTCTTTCACTTATCTGGCGTGTCTTATGAGAGTTGCAGTTGTAGGCGTAGGCAGGTGGGGAATAAACCACGCTAGAGTCTTAACATCGCTAAAAAAGGAGAGCGTAAAGATAGCTAATGAGTACATCGAGAAGGTGTTAATAGTCGACAAAGATTATGCCCGTGCAAAAACCATTGCTAGGACATTCCAAGCCGATAAAGCATTAAATGGAATAGAAGAACTAAAGGCCGAAAAAGTTGATGCCGCAATAGTAGCTGTGCCGACAGTCTTTCACTATGAAGTTGCTAGCAAGCTCGTAAAGGCAACAAACGTTCTCGTAGAAAAGCCTTTAGCAGCAACGGTAGAAGAAGGCAAAAAACTCGTTTCACTAGCAGAGAAAGAGGGACATGTACTCGCTGTAGGACACATTGAAAGATTTAATCCCGCAATTTCTCTCCTAAAAAAGGAGTTATCGGAAAGAAAAGATGTTCTCAACTTTATCCAAGCTGGCAGAGTAGGCCCGGGACCCAAGCCATCCTCGACACTCAATCTAGGGGTAGCGCATGACCTACTTGTTCATGACATTGATATTGCAATATTTCTTGTCGGTGACATGCCGAGAAAAGTAAAAGCAGTAGCCAGATACATAAACAGCTTCCCCTACGAGGTCGATATAGCGGCATTATTTCTGTTCGAAAATAATGTGCTAGCCGACCTGCACTCAAGCTGGCTATCCAGTTCGAAGCTTAAAGATAGAAATTTAAGGGTTCAGACGAATGAAAGAGCCTATAATGTAGACTATATAACGCAGACTCTCCAAGTTATTGAAGGCTTAGTTGAGCACAAGCACTACAGTCACTTTCTAGATGTGTATAGTCGTTACCGCGCAAGGAAATCCACAACCATTAGTACGCTTAGCGGAGGCGTAGAGCCGTTAAGGCTAGAGCTCATAAGCTACCTAGAAAGCGTAGTAAGAAATGTCGAGCCTGTAGTAAGCGGACTGGATGGACTTAAAGCGTTAATGTGTGTGGAGAAGGCTCTTGAATCAGCTAAAAGCGATGGTTTTGTATTAATTCCAGAATCTTCCTGGCTTTAAAGGAGCTTCTAAATCCTTTGTCATGGAAATGCGTTAGAGAAGCATGAGAGTCGCCCGCTTCTCTCAGTTTTTTGACAATTTTTTTCCGCGATGGTTCCTCAATTAGATTAAACCGACTTGCCAGTTCATCAGTAGTGTAGTGCAAAGGAAAAGCATTTATCTCTTTCTTTATATATTTAAGAATTTTGATCCCACGTGTAGACAGGTATGGTCTTTTTTCGTATTCTTCCAGCATTATATCGACGAACTCCGGGCTCCACAGCTTGCCTGGCCATAGGGGGCCAGCGTATTGAACTGGCGCGCCGCAGTCAGGACAGGTATTAGCTGTAGGATGCTTTACAATTTCTCGATACAGACACTTAAAGCAGTGCATTACATACGCCTGTGACTTAACCTGCTTAGTTGCCTTGGTCCTATTTTTAAAAACTTGACAGCACACGCGGACGTAGTGATCAGAGCTTTGAACGAATAGAGGAGTGCAGGAAAGCCCGAATTTCCCCGCTTCAACCATTATGTACCTTACAAGTATTCTAACGGCAAGTTCTCTCGCATATTCTGTCTTTAACGATACACTTCCATATTTGCGGAGACACACCGAAGGATATATACCTACGAGAGGAGGCATGTCTGTAGCCGTTACGCACAGCATACCGCCGTTCTTTAATGCGTTTAACGCTCCTTGAATGAAGGGTACAGGGGAGCCGAAAGGGTCGATGTCGATTATATCGGCCTTCTTTCCGCGAAACGAAAAGTAATGTAAGAGAAGATTAGCGTCAGTGTTAAAAACAGCTGCATTAAGGTTGTTAAGCTTCACATTTTTTCGCATTAAATTGTAAGCTAACGTATTTACATCGTTAAGAACTAGTTCAGCGTCTACATCAAGGTCCCTTAAAGCTTCATTTAAGTAGCGTAGCCCTCTAACACCCGTAGCAGATAGCGGCTCAACAATTTTTACTTTATCCTTCTCGAAATACCTAACAAAGGCAGCCACAGTTACGACACCTAAATCTCGTGACAAACTCATACGGGGGTTATAGAAAACAGGAGCCCAGGCAGGCTCAATTCTATGCTTATCCTTATAAAAATCCAGATTTGGCGCATAGAATGAAGTTATACCTTCTTTATAAAGTTTTATTCGCAAGAGCGCTTTATTCCTCCCTTAAAAAGTCTACAATTTCGATTAAATCCACAGAGTCTTTACCTAATATTATAAAATCATCTTCTTTCCGTAAATTGCTTTTATCCGCAATAAATATTGCTTTTGCCTTCGAAACTTCTGCCAATCTAACCACCAATCTGGCTTCCTCCTCATCTAGTTTTTTCTTTCCAAGGTTTTTTACTATAATGCGTTTATTGCTGTTTTTAATTGAACCTAAGTTAAAGGGGGTTTTGTTGAATACTAATGTTGTAAACCCCATTCTATCTAATTTTTCCTTTAGCCTCATAATTGCTTGGTCCATAAGCGATTTTTCCTTAGAAGAGGATGCAATGCTACGTGAGCACGTAACGTCTTCTAAACTTACCTTTAGCGTTATGTCTTCTCCAAGCATCTCTATTAACTTAACTGCAACATCGAGGGAAATATCCATCTTACCTCTTTCCCACTCATATACAGCCTTCCTAGAAACTCCAAGTTTGTAAGCTATATCTCCCAGGGACAGGTCTTTTTCCATACGGGTTCTTTTTAGCTTTGAGGGATCTATTTTTACGTATATGCCTCCTCTATCTTTGTATATATAGGGTATTTTTTCGCCCTTTATGAGAATCTCAAACGTTTCCATATTAACTGCTTTTACGCCGCTTTTCGAGTAGAATATCCCCGTTTCCAAATAGTTCTCCTTATTTCTCTCCGAAATAACAAGCGAGGGACCTTCAAACAGCCTGCTTAACTTATATAGGTCTCTAGCCTCTGTTGACGAATATTTTTCTAGTCTCTCGATAGTTTTAATGGAAACTATGCTTCCACCAGTATCAGCAATAAAATCAAAACAATAATCATCGAGAAACTCATCTACATTAACGACGCGCCTTGAACGTTTTTTAATAAGCTCTAAAGCCTCTTCCCTAAGCGTGCTCATAAACCCTATTATTTAGCTTAAAAGACCGAAATATATTTATATTCATCCTTTAGCCGAATGCGGTTCTATTCTTTTAGAGCTAATACAAAGGCGTGTGCTATATCGTAAGGTTCTAAGTGGACCACGTGCTTTACTTTGTATTTTCTCTGCTCTAGATGCTCTATCTCTCGCTTATAAGTTTCCGACGGCTCTTTTGTAACGTCAATGCTCATAGCCTTTATTGCCTGCATTATCCATCCACCCTCCTTCAAGAAGACGTCTGCGTTATCGGCGGTGATTTTGCTTTGGAAAGGTTGAGCTATGTCTGCGTATACTACGTCGACAATATCTACTAGAGGCGCGTATTTGGCGGGGAAGCGCGCATCGGCTAGAATTGGAATAACGTTTTTCCTATGCACAGCGCATTTTTCTACGAATTCTCTCATGACTCTCGGGGAAAACTCGACACTATAAACTATCCCCTCTTCTCCAACGATATCTGAAACGTGACTAGGAGTAGTTCCCGAAGCAGCTCCCAAATAGAGTACCTTGGTTCCCCTCTTAATCGGCATGAATTCTAGTCCCTTAAGTATCGCGGCTGCAAGTTTACTCCTATATGCGTTCCAAACTCGGTATTCGACGCCCTTATAGTTAACAAGTTGTTCTCCGTAAACCTTTATTCCTGGAGCGAGATTTTTTGTAGCTAGCCTTTTAGACCCATCTTCATATTCGACCCAATATACTTCCTCAAATTTTTCGTGAGGATAAACATTGACTACTCGAATAGACACGATACTCACCTCCTACGTCTCTTACCTCTATCTTTCCTTTTGCTCTTAAATCTCCTCCTCTTTTCCTTCCTTTTCTCCTCTCTCGGCTTCCTAGCGGGAGGCTTAGCATATAGAGTTTTAATTTCCTCAATTCTTTTCTCTAGCTCCTCCTTTAATATATCCGCCTTATATTCGCCCGTGAACGCGTCAATCCTAGCGGCAATTGCCAATTTGGCGGCTAATGCGCGCGCAATCTTTCCGCGCTGCCATCTCGGCGACTTATGTATAGCTGGGTGCTGGAAAATAACTCCGTGTTTGGGCGGCTTTCCGCCTGTTCGAAGCGCCCGAAAGAGAGCTTTTTCGGCTCCAAGAACTTGAATTGTGCTTGCGGGCAGAGTGGCTAACTTGTTTAAGCCGCCGGCGAGCGAAATGAGCCTTGCACCGAGAAGCGGTCCTACTAGGCCTCGAATATTTGGGGCAACTTCTTTCATTGCTTCGTCTATGTATTTTTCTAGTTTTCGTCGAACGCCATAAAGGGCTAGAGTAGTGTCTGAGAGGCTTCTTATAGCATCAAGGTCGAACTCTGTGAATTCTGCTCCCATGCTTTTTTCAGCGGCGCTTACTATTTTTCTAGCCTCGTCGTCGCTGAATCCTATATTTTTTAAGGCTTCCATGTTCATGCTGCTTCTTAAGCCTATTTCAGAAATTATTTTGATGTAATCTTCGTGGTCTTCAACTATGTTGTTTAGCTCGGGAAAGTGAAGCCCGTACCATTCTCTAAGTCTTGAAGCGAAGAGGTTTATGGTCTTATTAATGTCGTCTATCGCGTTAATTGCTTGCGCAATGAATAGATCTCTTTTTTCTGCTGCTTTCTTTACTTTCAGACGCGTTAACGCTAGAGAAATGTTATACAGCTTACTCCTATATTCCTTCGGATCTATTCCTATACGCTCTAGTAAGGCAGGTAGGCGCTTACGTATTTTTTGGAAAGCCTCAGAACCCAGTTCAACGCTTACAGCCACCTCATTTATTTTGCGTGAAAGATTCGACGCCAGTTCTTCGTGCTCTAACACTATTTCCTTAAACCCATGCTCTGAGACTTCTTTTACTAAAGTCTCTAGCTCTTCTACCACCTGTCCGTCTTCTAACATTGAGAGCTTTGATGCAGCTACGTCATCATTCCAAAGTTTATAGCTTATTAGATTACCCTCTTCATCTACTGCTAGTAATCCGCAGCAAACAGGTAAAATATACGCTTTCATTTTCATTCACCAAACAACTAAATAGGTATTCTACTTTAATAATAATATATCTAACTACTAGTCCTCACTTTCAGCGGAAAATTTTTCGAATTTAATTTATCGGTGAAGATATATGTCAGCGTCATTATTTGTGTTTTTTACTACATTTTGCTATATCGACTTTACTAAAAGTTTCAAGACAGGGGAATATCGTCTTAAATGAGAAAGAAAGTATAAAACATATGCGTGAGCTCGGCCGTGTAGTTTCCATAACTAAAACCGGAAAAATGATAGTTAAAGTAATTGATGTGAAAAAAATTCCCAGCTTAGGTTTAAAGGTATATGACGAGCGCCTGACACCCGTCGGCCGTGTTTATGACATTATGGGACCCGTTTCATCGCCTTATGTTTCAGTAAGGCCTGAGACTCCTGGACTAAACCCGGAGAAATTTCTAGGCAAAATGTTATTCGTAGAGGAGAGAAAGCCGAAAAAAGTGAGAGGTAGGAGAAGGAGGCGAAGATAATTATGGAAGTATGTCCAAGTTGCGGAGCTAAAAATTCCTTTGTGAAAACCCCCGAGGGTGAGATTGTTTGCTCAAAGTGCGGATACGTACTTGGTGATCAGCATCCCTTAGATTTTAGACCACCGCGAATATTTGGGGAAGAAGACATTGCAAAACTTCAAAATGCTCCAATGGGTAGAGGACCTACAAGCACAAAAATCGACGTAAGCTCTAAGAAGAGAATGGACGAATACCAGAGAAAGCGTGCTAAACGAATTAAAGATGTAGAATGGTTTGGTATAAAAGAAGATACTAATAAGACTCTGCAGCGAGCTTTTCTAACGCTTGCAAAGATCGCTTCGAAGCTAAACGTTCCAAAAAACGTTCAGGACGAATCAAAAATCATCATAGAGCAGGCAATATCAAAAAAGCTTGCAAAAAGCTTAACAATTAACGGTATCGTTTCAGCCTCTATATTACATTCCTCCCGTAAAAACGACTTCCCGCTAACAACAGAACTGCTTTCACGAGAAATGAACATAGAAAAAAGAAAAATTTTTAGAGCCCTCATAACACTCCAAAAAGAAAGAATAATCGATCTCTACTTTCCTAAAAATAGTATCTACTTAACTATGAAAAGAATATTAAGCACACTACAACTTCCACCTTACTTCCTTTCAACAGCGAAAAACATTTACGAATGTGTGAAATCTACGTGGATCGTTCAGGGTAGATATCCAGCACCCATCGCAGGCGCAATTATATATATAGTATCCAGACTTTACGGTAGGAAATGCTCTGTCCGAGAAATAGCTAGAGTAGCCGGCTGTTCCGAAGCAACTTTAAAAGCCAGAGTTAAAGAAATACTAAAAATTATAGATTTTCAGATAAAAATAAATGTTAAAAGTAAAAAATATACCAAATAAGTAGTAATATTTTTTAGAAACCTTTATTCAGCCTCTTAGTCAATATACACGTGGATACTAATGAACTATAAAGGTGCTATGTTTGTCAGGAGAGATCAGTGATATTATTGAAAGGAAAATATTAGAAATAATAAAGAAAGCGGGAAAAGAGGGAATACTTCAGAGAGAAATATGGCATAAAATCGACCTTGACAGCCGGAGGGGTCATAAAATTCTGCGAAGGCTAGAAGCCCAGGGATACATAGTTAGAGAGCCGGTTATACATAAAGGACGAAAGACCTACATAGTTCGACCAGCGGCGCGTTTGTTCATAAAATTCAGGCTGCCGCCTGAGCTAGACGACGTGCCCTGCTTTTACTGCGAATTTTTGCCTCAATGCTATGAAGGCTACAGGAATCCTCTCGAATGCGAGAAACTGAAAAACTGGCTTGAAGCCCCGTTCACAGCTCAGCTTAAAGTGGAGCTGGGGGCGAAGATAAGGCATGGAAGCGAAAATTAGGTGTTTCATAGCCATAGATATAGAAAACCCTGAAATAATAGGGCGGTTAACCTCCTTATCTCGCGATCTAACTGGTACGGGAGTGCGAATGCGAACGGTAGCGCCAGAAAATCTACATTTAACACTAGCTTTTATTGGAGAAATACCTCACCAGCTAGTGAAGTCCGCAGAAAAAGCTCTTGAGGAGATCCATTTTTCAAAGTTTAATATAGCAATCGCTGGTGTAGGAGCATTTCCTTCAGTGACGAGACCACGGGTAATATGGGTAGGAGTTAAAGAAGGCGCCGAAAACACTATAAGATTAGCAGAAGAAGTTAGAAGAAAGCTGCGGGAATACAGAGTGCCCTTCGACTCCAAGCCATTTGTGCCCCACATAACAGTGGCTAGAGTAAAAGGGCCTTCTAAGCCAACCCTGACAAAGCTTCTAAATAAAATGGAAGAGGTAACTTTTGGTATTCAAGAAGTAGAGGCTGTGAAGCTGAAAAAAAGCGTACTTACATCTAAAGGACCTATATATACGACACTTCACGAGAAAAAACTAGACTAACCATGGAATTCCTAGAAAAAATTCTTCGAAAGATAACTCCCTCTAGAGAAGAATATTTAACAATGGGCAAGGTGGCATCGAAAGTTCTAACAGCCGCTTACAGCGTGTTAAACGAGCTTCAAATAGACGCTAAGCCCGAAATTCACGGATCCTATTCTAAGGACACTTGGTTATCGGGAGAAGGCGATATAGACCTATTTATTCTATTTCCATCCAATATCCCTTTAAGTAAAATGCGGGAGCAAGGCCTATATATAGCTGAAAGAGTAGCTGAAAAGCTGAAATGTTGTGCAAAACACCGCTATGCAAGTCATCCTTACTTAGAATTGTATATAAACGACGTAAAAGTGGACATAGTTCCAGGGTATTACGTTAGAACGTATGAAGAAGTAAAGACGCCAGTGGATAGGACGCGTTTGCACACAATATATGTTTTACATAACTTAAAGAAAGAGCAGAGAGGTCACGTAAGGCTTTTAAAGAAATTCTTTAAGGCACTAGGATTATACGGCGCTGAAATAAAAGTTCAGGGCTTTTCAGGATATCTCATAGAGTTACTCATAATTAAATACGGCACGTTTATAAATGCGCTTAAAAGCATCGCGGAGTGGAAACCATATAAAGTTTTCATTTCTCTTAAAGAGGCTGTTCAGCCAGGAAAATTCAACGAACCGCTTGTATTTATAGATCCCGTTGATCCACGCCGAAACGTGGCAGCAGCTGTGTCAGAGGAAAATTTATGGAAAGCAATAGCAGCCGCTCAAGCATTTATCGAGAATCCTAGCGAGTGCTTCTTCAACATAGAGCATGCGGACAGGGAAGAGGTCTTCGAGCTTTTAAAGAATAGAGAAACCTTTCTCTTAGCGCTAGTTTACCATTTTAATCGGTATTTGCCGGAAGATGTAGTTTGGGGGCAGCTAAAACGTGCCGAAAGAAAGCTGAAAAACTTTTTGGAGAGGAAAGGATTTAAAATTTTCTCTACTGCGTCATGGTACGAGAACGCTAGAGCGACAGTATTTTTAGAAGCTTCAACTCCCAATCTTCCTCCAGTTTTCGAACGAAAGGGTCCGCCTATTAACGCTCAAGGCGTTAAGCTATTTTTAGCGAAATACTCAAAAACTGGGGCTGTAGCGGGCCCATATATAAAGGAGGGTAAATGGCACGTTTTATTGAAAAGAAAAAAGAGAGATCTAATGGAAATACTTGAAGAAAACATGGACAAAATAGGCGTTCCTCAAGAACTTCTCAAAGCATACAAAGGAATAAGGTTAGGTGAGAACCTAGCAGAGTTGTTTGAAAGCCAGGAATATGTGGATTTCCTATATTATTGGCTTCGTAGAAAAGAGCCATGGCTAGAATGCGTAGAAAACTAAGTGCCAGAGAATTATACTGTCTTCTAACTTTCCCTCATGAAAGTACTGAGACCTTTAAGGCTAGGCTTATCGAACTTAAAATGCTTGGAGTCAAAGAAGTTTACTCGCAAGGAAACATTAAAGTTTGTGATGTATGTGTGATTGGTAAAGGCACTAATTCTTTAGTAGTCCTGTCCTATATTAGAGGTTTCGGCGAAGCTGCACTTAAAATTTTGCGAGTAGACTCGCCAAGATTAACATTAATAAAAGAAGCAGCTTTAATTCAGAGACTAAACAAGGTAGGATTAAGGCCGAAACTTTTTACATATTCATCCAACTTTATTGTCCGCGAATATATTGAAGGAGAAACGTTAGACAGATGGATAAAGCACGCATCAAAAGACGAATTAATTAAAGTTCTCCGTGAAATATTAGATATTCTATACAAACTAGATGAAATTCAATTGGTTCACGGCGAGCTGGCTAGGCCGGGAAAACATGTTTTAGTTACTCGCACCTTAGAGCCCGTCATAATAGACTTTGAAAGCGGGTCTTTATCGAGTAAAAAATCAAACGTGACGCAGTTTGCTCAAGCCATCTTTTTCAGAAGCTTGCTGTTTCCCTATATTAAGCAAGACAAAGATGATGTAAGAAAGCGGGCAATAAAAATTCTACAAAAATACAAGAAAAGTAGAAAACAGAAATACGTTGAGGAGTTGAAATCTCTAATAGACCATTTAATTTGCAAAAGCTGCTATGAAGAAAGATATATATAGAAGCGATAAAAAAGTGTCTTGGTTTCAAGGGTGAAATTATGTCTGCACAGCAATCCATACCTGTACTTATATTGAAAGAAGGATCTCAAAGAACGACTGGAAGAGACGCTAGGCGATCAAACATATACGCTGCCAGGGTCATAGCTGAAGCTTTAGCTTCCTCGCTAGGACCGAGGGGAATGGATAAACTACTAGTAGACTCATTCGGCAACGCAACTATAACTGGAGACGGCGCCACTATTCTTAAGGAAATGGAAGTTCAGCACCCAGCAGCCAAGATGCTCGTAGAGGTAGCAAAAGCTCAAGACGACGAAGTGGGAGACGGAACAACTTCAGTAGTCGTTCTAGCTGGCCAGCTCCTACAAAGAGCTGAAGAACTCATAGAGCAGGAGATCCACCCATCCATAATCACCGAGGGCTTCGAAAAAGCAATGCAGAAAGGAATAGAATACATAGATGAAATTGCCGAAAGCATCGATCCACTAAACCGAGACACTCTAAAGAAAATAGCCATGACGGCCTTAAGCAGCAAAGTTGTAGCTGAATTTAAGGACTTCCTTTCTGACCTAGTTGTCGACGCGGCGCTTCAAGTAATCGAGGAAAAAGATGGAAAGTACAAGCTATCACTTGATAACGTGAAGATAGAGAAGAAGAAGGGAGAGTCTCTAGAAGAATCCGTACTAATAAAAGGCATAGTCCTCGACAAGGAGGTTGTCCACCCGCTCATGCCTAAGCGGGTGGAGAATGCTAAGATAGCGCTCATAGACGCGCCGCTAGAGATTGAAAAGCCAGAGTGGACCACCAAGATCAACGTAACCAACCCTGAGCAGCTAAAGCTATTCCTAG
>JAPDKD010000059.1 GCA_029258735.1 archaeon
GAGGAAAAGTCTACGTGAGGCACGACGCCGAGATAGCGCTGGTAGGTGCTACAAAGGGAGAGCCTGGAGTAATCGTAATAGCTGGCACAGGATCGGCGGCAGGAGCCAGAAACAGGAAAGGAGAATATGCTCGCTGCGGAGGCTGGGGTTACATCGTAGGAGACGAGGGCAGCGCGTACTATCTGGGCAGAAGAGCTCTTACAGCAGTTCTTTGGGCGTATGACGGGCGCGGCGAGCCCACCATTCTAACCGAGAAAGTCCTAGAGAAGCTGGGAATATCCTCCGTCGACGAGATAGTGAAGAAAGTATACGTAGAAAAGATGACCGTTAGGGAGATGGCCCGCCTAGCCCCGCTCGTTACAGAAGCTGCAAAAAACGGCGACAAGGTAGCAAAGAAGATAATCGACAATGCAGCCTACAACCTAGCTCTCCACGTAATAGCCTTAGCCCGTAGACTGAATATGGAGGGCGAGCAGCCCATAAAGGTGGCTCCTGTAGGGGGAGTCTTCAGGGCTGGGGACATTGTTCTAAACCCCTTCAAGAAGTATATTGAGGAGCACTATAAAGTGGAGCACTATAAAGTGGAGATAATAAAGCCAGCGTTTCCTCCAGCCGTAGGCGCCCTACTGCTCTCCTACATGTTCTCGGGAGTCGAGATAACAGACGCTTTACTCGAAAACATAGCAAAAACAGTTAAAAAGTTTAAAGTATACGTCTAGACCTTTTTCCTTTATTATTCTATTATAGAGCCCATAATCACGTTATGTATTATCGGCCTAGCCCTTAGCAGGCACGTGTTTTCTCGTGTTGGATGAACCCTGTTCGTGAGCAAAATCACGAAGAGGTCATACTCAGGGTCTATCCAAAGCGATGTTCCCGTGAAACCAGTGTGGCCGAACGCTCTAGGCGACATGAGGTCGCCGCAGCTGCAGGGCCTACAATTCACAGCCCAGCCGAGACCTCTACAACTGTTCAATCCAGGAGTATGGTTTCGAGTCGCCACATTTACAGTGGCTAGGCTTAATATCTGAGTACCGTCATAGCTCCCTTTATTCAGCATCATCTGAGCGAAAACTGCGAGATCCTCGGCAGTTGAGAAGAGCCCTGCGTGCCCCGATACTCCGCCCATAAACCACGCGTTTTCATCGTGTACCTCGCCGCGGAGTATCCGCTTCCTGTGCCTACAATATTCCGTGGCTGCTGCTTTTTCTCTCATCTCGGGCGGCGGGTTAAACATTGTGTTCTTCATTCCTAGAGGCTTGAAAACAAGTTTTCTTGCAGCTACATCTAGAGGCTCGCCCGTTACCTTCTCTATAATTTTTCCGAGAAGTATGAAGCCGAGGTCGCTGTATACTACTTTGGTTCCAGGCTTGTATACCAAGTCCAGCGATGTGATATATCCGTAGACTTCTTTCTTGCTGCTTAGAATTGAATACAGGTGCAAGTGAGCTGGCAGGCCAGAAGTATGGGTGAGCAAATGCCAAATTCTAACCTCATCTTTGGAGCCCCCGCTGAACGATGGAAAGTAGAGCGACACAAGGTCCTCAATCCTCAATTCTCCCTGCTCTACGAGACGCAGAAGCATAGTCGTAGTCGCCACAACCTTCGTCAAACTAGCGAGGTCAAATAGTGTGTCAATCTTCATTTCGCTCTTCTCAGGATACAGGGACGAGTAGCCGTAAGCCTTAAAATGAGCTATTCTTCCATGCCTAGCTACGAGGAGAACGGCTCCTGGAAAACAGCCTCTCCTTATAAAGCTTGATATAAGAGAGTCAACTCTAGATAATCTTTCCGGACAGAAGCCCAGCTTCTCTGCATCTTCAAAAGGCAATTTCATACATAATAAGACAAGCTCCTGCGTCTAATTCTTTACGGACAATAAGGCTAATTTTTAAAGCTCTTTTAGAAAAATAACATCATCCTCGTAAGCATACAGGGCGCTTACAAGAATGCCGAATTCTCTCGTATTTTTACGGTAAACTCTGTAACCTAGCTTTTTAAATAGCGTTAGTGAAGCCCTGTTAGAAGACTGAGTACTAGCTGCTGAATAGCGGCAGCCCCAACTGCGGAACAGCTTCTCTGCATCCTTAACGAGCAGCGAACCTATCCCTCTCCCACGGTAACTCCTTCGCACTGCCAGAAAGTAAATAACGCCGACACGTCCATATTCGCGAGTTCTCTTACAGTAAAGCTCCGCGGTGCCTACGACTTCTCCACCTATTTCAGCGACTAGGACATAGGTGTATGGAAGATCCCTAATGGCCCAATACCTATATGAGCCCGTGAAAGACTCCTCAAAGATCCTAGTTACTTCCTCCATTTCGTCTTCGCGCGCTTCTCTTACCTTAACCTCCATTTTCTCAGCCAAGTGAAAGACAAAAGTTATCTTGCCATCTCTTCAAGGATTCTCTTCAGCTTCAATATATTACTTCTAACTATATTCTCTAGAGCAATGTAAGCCTCCCGCACCTGGTTGCTGGGGATATTTCGTTTCCAAAAGCGTGTCTCAACAGAGGCTAGTATCTGCTCGTAGCCTGAAATTATTCTATACCCTTCAACTTTAAGCACTTCCTCATAGCTCACTCCGCGGTTCTGGACAAAGTTTCTGAGAGTTACTAAATCCTCAACTTGGTCTAGGAGATAAGGATATGCTGACACTATATCGTGTAACGTTACTTCGTATCTGCCATGGTATAAGGGGCGAGTAAGGTTGCGCCTAAATGATCGAGCTTTCTTCTCGTCATCGATAATTACGTGTCTTAAGACCTCCAAAGCATCGACTGCCTCAGGCAGATACGATACTGCTTCTAGCCTTTCTTTTACTCTTTGAATGAGGCTATTATAGTTCAGCATTTTCCACCTTTTAGATAGGAATGTTTGAGCCACTCTAGTTGCAGCGCTGAATGCTTTCTCAACGGCTTCCCAGTTCACGATATCCGGCTTATCCATGTCCGTATGATAATAGGGAATTATATCCTCATAAGAGTGGAATGTTACGGCTGGGACGCCTTTCATCGTAAAACTGAAACTATCAAAAATCGTCTCGTCCGGGCCATAAAGGAAACTGTCGCCCAGAAGCCGTTGCAACCCGTCTTCTAGGTCAGGGCCAGAGGCGGATACGTGAATCTTTTCGCCGCCAAGCACGTCGAAGTTTATTACCATGCCCAGATCGTCCAGCATCCCCTTATCCTGGAGGTGTTCAGCGAATCTTCTCGAGCCCCAAATCCAGTACCACGGGCTGTACCCTGGCGCTCCAGACTCCTCAGATCCAAAAACTATGTATCCGGTGCTTTCACCAAACATCTCGGCAGCTAAAACTACTAGCGCCGCTCCAAGTACGTTGTCCGTGAAGCCTGTAAGCCACTTATCTAAATGCGCAGTAAACACTGGCCCTTCGAGCGAGCCCGCGTAAACAACGTAGCTAGTCGACGCGTGAGAAACTCTTGTTTCAGTGTAGACGCGTACCTTAGCTTTCTTCCTTCTCATTTTCAAGAGACGCATACCATCCTCATAGCTAACCGAAACGCTTGGAACATACGGCGGCGTGCCCGGCCCGAACCTATAGTCAGTGCTTAACGTTAGAACCATTCGCCGCCTTCTCCTGGGATAAGGATCGAAGAAAATAACTGCTTCCGCGCCATACTTTACTGCATTTATGTACTGCCAGTTGACCTCGTCTATTTTCTTGTCAAACCATTTAAGTAGAACTATCTTGCCGTTGGCGTCTATTCCATACCACTCCTCGTCAAAAATTCCGTAGCCAACGTAAAGCAGCTCCGCCTCCACGTCGCCGCTAGGAGTATAAGGCATAGCGACGGCAGTAAACCTTTCGCCTCCAGCCTCTACGACCGCACAGTCTTCTCTCCAAGACATTGCTTCAAAAGTGAATACTTCAACTTCCAGCCCTCTTTCTTCGAAGAACCCCCTGAGCTTCTCGCCTACGATTTTTTCTTCTTTGCTGCCCGATACAACATCGAAACTTGGAAAATCCTTTGAAATTTCTTTAACTTTGGGTTTTATCGACATGGTTTCACATTATAGCACTTCGTAACTTTAAAAAAGCATTACCGGCAATAAGTAAATCGTGAATGTCTGGAAGAGACTTGAAAGAATTCGAGCAAAGAAGTGCAGAAAGATCGTTGGGCTTATGTCGGGAACCTCGGTTGACGGTGTCTCCCTCGTTCTAGCAGAAGTTTGCGGATATAAACTTGAAACAAAGGTAAAGCTCCTAGCCTATAAAACTTATCCATACCCAGAAGATTTGAGAAGAATGATCTTCAAGCTTTTCGGTGGAGACGAAGCAACCGTAGAAAATCTCTGCTTAGCCAATTTTGTCTTGGGAGAGTTCTACGCGCATAAAATTATAGAATTCCTTAGAGAAGCAGGCGTAGAGAAAGGTGAAGTTGACTTAATAGCGGCGCACGGACAAACAGTTTATCACATCCCCCAGCCAAGAACGGTGAACGGCATAACAACGCGAGCAACGCTTCAGATAGGGGAACCATCCGTGA
This sequence comes from archaeon, assembly GCA_029258735.1. Classification (GTDB taxonomy): domain Archaea; phylum Thermoproteota; class Thermoprotei; order Thermofilales; family JAPDKD01; genus JAPDKD01. Next base: position 4,512 of record JAPDKD010000059.1, read on the forward strand.
TAGCAGAGCGAACAGGAATAACGGTCGTTGCAGACTTTAGACCTAGAGACATAGCCGCTGGAGGACAAGGAGCTCCCATAATAGCCTACGTGGATTACGTACTCTTCCGAAGCCAGGACAAGAACGTTGCCGTACAAAATATTGGAGGCATAGCAAACGTCACCTACCTACCCGCGGGATGCTCAATCGAAGATGTATTAGCGTTTGACACAGGGCCCGGAAACATGGTAATAGACGGCATTGTGCGCAGGCTTACGAGAGGCAGGCTAAACTACGATGTCAACGGTAATATTGCCGCGCGCGGTAAGGTGGGTGAAGAGCTTCTCAAGTGGCTTGTGTCTCATCCCTACATATCCAAAAAGCCTCCGAAAACCACTGGCAGGGAAATGTTCGGCGAAGCTTTCGTAGATAAAGTAATGGAAAAAGCTCAAAAGCTAGGAGTATGGGGTGAAGACCTTGTTGCCACGGTCACAGCATTCACGGCCGAGTCTATAGCTTATAATTATGAGGTATTCCTCGGGAAGGTAGACCTTGTAATATTGGGCGGTGGCGGAGCAAAAAACAAAACCCTTCTTGGAATGCTTCAGCGCAGGCTAAACGCCGAAATTAAAACCCACGAGGACTTCGGGATACCCGAGCAAGCGAAGGAGCCCCTAGGAATGGCTGTCCTCGCAAATGAGACAATAATGGGTAACCCTAACAATGTGCCAGGCGCTACAGGAGCAAGAAACAGAGTAATAATGGGAAAAATAATACCGTGAACTGGCGTCCTTAGGTGATACCGAGAAACAAGTTATATCTATTATATTATTATTAAATGTATTATACATCAAATTTGAAATTTTAATTCTATTTATTTATCTCTTTATTTAAGCTCATTTATTAGTAAGAAAAATTTTTAACAAAAAATGTTTTAACCATATTTTGCCAATATTTCTTTTAATGCTTCTGCGTTATCCTTGGCTGCTCTGTATCCGTCCTCGGGCATCTTCGGCTTCTTGAGGTCAGGATAGAAGGATGGCGGGCATTCTACGTTAAGGAAGTCATCGTAGCCAGCGTTTTTCAGAAGGGTGATGACGTTCTTCCAGTCTATGCTTCCCTTGCCTACGTGTCTAAAACCGTTAATGTTGCCGACCTCTACGTCGAAGTCTTTAACGTGAACCATGGCTATTCTGCCCTTTAACAAGCCTATCCAGTTCTCGTGATATCCGAGCGCGACCACGTTTCCAATGTCGAAATATGCCTGCACGTAGTCGGAGCCCACATCGTCAAGGAACTTTCTGAACTCGAGGGGGCTGTATAGGAACTTGTTCCACACGTTCTCGACGCCTATAATTACGCCATTATCTTCCGCGTATTTAGAAACTTCCTTAAGTGAGTTGACTGCGTTCTCATAAAGCTTCTCATAAGGTATTTGAGGGCTAGCTACCGCGGGAACTATGAGGAGCACTCTAGCTCCCAGATCTTTTGCGAGGTCTATTCCAAGCCTTACAAACTTCTTTCCTTCTTCCCTCATCTTCTCGTCAGGCGAGCCCATGTTATACTTCCAGAAGACGCCTGTAGCTACGCTGGGTAGCTCTAGGCCCAAAGCCTCGGCCTTTTCTCGGTAACTCTTCCTAGCTTCTTTTGAGATTTTCTCAGGATGTAGAAGGTTATCGTCGTAGACGAATTCAACGCCGTGATAGCCGAACTCCTTAGCCTTCTCGAAAACTTCTTCCAAAGAGGGCGTGCCGGTGTAGCCGAAGCTCAGAACAGTCCAGAGGTTTAAGCCGATCTTCACTCTCGTCTCCCTCCAATATAAATACTTGCTCCGTAAAGGTAAAAAAGTTTAGGCTAACGAACGTATTTAGATAGCAGCTCAAAGCTTTTCTTCACGCCAGAGTCGTAGTTCTCTTTGCCCTCATACTCTAGGCTTATCCAGCCCTTGAACTGAGCTTCTCTAAGCATCGTGAAAATCTTATCGTAGTCTAAGTCCAGGGTGTACCATTCGCCGCCTCCATAATAGGTCTTGGCGTGTACCATGATTGTGTAGGGAAGTATTTTCCGCAGCTGTCCGTAAGTATTCTCGATGAAGTTGCCCGTGTCCATGAGCGCCCTAACCCACTCTGACCCTACGCCTTCTATTATTTTCACGACACCCTCAGCGTCCCTGGTAAGTCCCCAGTGGTTTTCAAGCGCCAATACTACGCCTCTATCTGCGGCGAAGGGTATCAGCTTCTTTAGGGAGTCTATCACCCATTCGAAGGCTTCGTCGTAATCGTATCCGGGGAGAGGGGGTTCAAGTCCTCTGTTGGCCATTAGCTCGTCGAAGCTCTCTATGGTGCCCCAGCGCCCTGAGTTTATCCTTATAGCCTTGGCGCCGAGGCGATATGCGACTTCTATCCACCGCTTAACGTTCTCTATCTCCTTTTCGCGCTCGCTTTCTTGAGGCTTGACAAAGTTGTTGTGAATGGATATAGCGTATATATCTAAGCCAATCTGAAACGCGTATCTTTTTATTTCGGCTAAGTATGACGGCTCTAAAGTCTCGAAGTGGTTCATTAGGATCTCTACGCCGCTAAAACCGTGAGAGTAAACCTTGTCTAAATACTCTTTTAGAGGCTTTGTTTCGCCTCTAAAGTGCCAGAAAGAGTACGTAGAGCATCCAAGTCTCATACATATTTTAGATGTTACGCCCACTATATAAGGGGTGCTAAGTTGACTCACAAAGAACAGCGCATTGCAGTTGCAGTCGATGGAGGAGGCAGCGGCTCGCGGATACTCCTATTCGATAAGAAGGGACAAGTTCTAGATTTATTTAAGGGTCCCCCTTTAAACTACGCGGCGCTTGGCAGAGACAAGTTTGAAGAAAACGTTCGCCAAATATCCCTAAAGCTAAAAACTAGTTATAATTATTCATTAGAAGATTTCGTATTTAGTTTGGCTGGTTCTTCAAAGTTCAGGGGCGAAATTCTTCCCATCCTTGCGAAAGAGCTGGGAAGCAAGAGAATATGGCTTATCACAGACATTGAAGCAGCATACATGGCTGCTACACGTGGAAGAGACGCCATAATAGTTTCTTCGGGCACGGGATCCTTTGCTTATGGACGGAAAAGCGGAAAAGAGGCCCGCGCTGGTGGATGGGGCTACCTGTTTGATGACGAGGGAAGCGCTTATTGGATAGGTAGAGAGTTGCTGCGAAGAATATTCATGTGTTATGACGGCAGAATAGGGGGATGCGAGATTTTACGTGAAAAGTTTCTAGAGCATGTAGGCGTAGAAAAAGTCGAAGATTCCCTATCCACCCTGTATCGCGAGTATAATACACCGTACCGCATTGCCCAGTTTTCTAAATTAGCTTGTGAAGCAGCGGCGCAAGGCGACAGCGTCGCGCTCAGCGTGCTCGAAGATGCCGCTAGAGAGCTAGAAAAACTTGTAAGCGCTGTTGAGTCCAGACTTGGTTTTACTGAAAAGGTAGAAGTATACGGCGTCGGAAGCGTCATTACTAACTGCGAATTATTTGCTCGTATTCTAAAAGAAAGAATCGAGGAGAAGGAAAGAATATTTAGTGTTTCAACTACACCCACTGTGGCTGGCTGCGTATTCTACTACCTTATAAGGGTTGAGGGGATTAGTCCTGAGGAGTGCTGGAAAATTAACATTGAAATATAATTCGTGGCGAAATATCTGGGTTATATCGGATGGGAGAAGAGGATCTACGCGTATTTAAGGAAATATCAAGCTTAGAGACTGAGCAGAGAAACCCTGCAAGCGAAGCCCTAAGCGAGATGGAAACAATAGACATTCTGCGCGTGATAAACGAAGAAGACAAGAAGGTTGCTTATGCAGTTGAGAAAGCCATACCAGAGATAGCAAAGCTGGTAGATGCAATAGTGGAGGCTGTGAAAAGCGGTGGCAAGTGGTTCTACGTTGGAGCTGGCACGAGCGGCAGACTCGCCGTAATGGACGTCGCCGAGCTTTTGCCGACCTATGACATCGGGCCAGAAACAGTCGAAGCGCTTATAGCGGGAGGTCCGGGCGCCATGGTTCGCCCGATTGAAGGCGCTGAAGACGACGAGGAGATGGCCGTGAGGGAGCTCAAGGGCAAGAGGTTAAGTAGTAAAGACGTTGTTGTCGGCATAAGTGCCAGCGGAAGAACGCCCTACGTGGTTTCAGCGTTGAGATATGCGCAGAGCATAGGGGCGAAAACTGCAGCTATAACGTGCGTTGAAGGCTCGCCTGTTACTAAGTATGCGGACATAAAGATAGTGCTTAGGACAGGACCTGAGGTCATAACGGGCTCTACGCGTATGAAAGCTGCAACTGCGCAGAAAATGGTATTGACTATGCTAAGCACCACGGTGATGGTTAAGCTGGGCAGGGTTCACGGCAACCTGATGGTGTCGTTGCAGCCTGTGAGTAGGAAACTGAAGGAGCGCGCCAAGAGGATACTCATAATGGAGGCAGGTGTGACCTATGAGCAGGCCACGCGAATACTAGAGGCAGCGAACTACAATGTCGTAGCAGCGATAGTGATGGCGCAGGCTGGGATAGGCTACGACGACGCAATGATGATACTCGAAAGGTCCAACTGGATACCGACCAGGGCAATAGAACTCGCAAAGAGACTTAAAGAATCGGGTGAAATAGCTGGTGTACAGTACTAAGCTCGGCATAGATAGAATAGACGCAATAATAGATAAGATTAAGGGAAGAAGGCTGGGTCTGGTAACAAACCATACTGGTTTCGACTCTGGTATGACACACTTAATAGACTTGGCGAAGCGTTTCGGCGGGATCGAGGTTGTTTTTGCTCCTGAACATGGACTTTATGGCTCGGCCGGTGCAGGAGAAAAAGTAGAATCATATTACGACGAGGAATACGGCGCAAGGGTTTTCAGCCTTTACGGATATACGCGTGAACCTCCAGTTGAAGAACTATCGAAGCTCGATGCGGTCATCTATGATATGCAGGATGTAGGGCTTAGATGGTACACGTATATTTCAACCCTATATTATGTAGTTAAGAACTCTGCAAAGGCTGGTACTCCATTAATCGTGCTCGACAGGCCCAACCCGCTTACAGGATACTACACTGAGGGGCCAGTGCTTGAACCGGATTTTAAGTCGTTTGTGGGAATATCGGAAATACCCGTGAGATACGGCTTAACACCGGGCGAGCTGGCGCTTTATTTTTCTAAGGTAGAAGGCTTGGGTGGGGAAGTGAAAGTAGTGACACTAAAAGGATGGACGCGCCGCATGTGGTTCGATAGGACAGGACTGCCCTGGATACCGCCCTCGCCCAATATTCCAGATATTGAAACGGCGCTAGCTTATGCTGGCGCGTGCCTATTGGAGGGCACAAACTTGTCAGAAGGCAGGGGCACAACGTCTCCTTTCCTGCAGTTTGGCGCCCCCTGGATAAAACCAAGACGCCTAGCAGCATCACTTAACGATGAAAAAATGCCTGGAGTTATCTTCAGACCTACAAAGTTTACGCCTTTCGCAAGCAAATACAGAGAAGAGACTGTCGGAGGAATCTATCTTCACATAACAGACAGAGGTGCATTCAAGCCATTTGTAACCTTCATACGGATACTTAAAAAAATCAAGGAAATGTATGGTGAAAGGTTTTCTCTATTAGAGAGAGACGAAAGATACCGCATAGATTACTTGGCTGGCACAGCAGGCGTCAGAGCGTGCATAGAAGACGAAAAAGAGCTGGAAGATCTTGAAGAAGAATGGAAAAGGAGGCGCGAAGGATTCATACAAAAGGCTCAAAAGGTTCTCCTATACGCGGGGGTTCTCCGTGCTTGACAATCAGCTCCTGCTAGAACTAGCGGAGAAATACGGCACACCCTTATACGTTTATGACTACGAAATTATAGAGAGAAACTTTAAAGCCCTTAGAGAAGAATTGTCGAAACACCTGGCGGATTTTAAAATAGCCTATGCACTTAAAGCCGCTCCCTTAGCAGATTTATGCAGTTTTCTGAACTCCCTGGGCGCAATATTCGAAGCGGTATCAATAGGAGAAGTATATACGGCCCTGAAGGCTGACGTAGAGCCTAGTAAGATAATTTTTGACGGAGTTAGCAAGTCGTCTCATGAAATAAGAAAGGCCGTAGAACTCGGTTTGCAGTCAATACATGTAGAATCGCTTGATGAAATATTTGACGTTGCGAGCGAAGCAGAGCGGCAGGGAAAGGTTCAAAACATAGGCATAAGGCTTAATCTAGACGTAGAGGTAGAAACACATAAAGGGCTAAAGACATCAACAAGGTACAGTAAGTTCGGAATACCCCTCTATAGATTCAAAGCGAACATTGAAAAAGTACTAGGCTTAAAAAGCATATCCGTTAAGGGTTTGCATTTCCACTTAGGATCTAACCTGCGAAGCGAACGACCATATATAGAAGCACTTAAGAAAATACTAAAGCTTCTTCACGCAAGTAAGGAACTCGCCGAAAATTTAGCTTATGTAGATATTGGTGGAGGTTTTCCAGCACAGCTAGGTAAAACATTAGAAATGGCTTCAAAGCTAGGAGTGTGGATAAGAAATGTTTTTCTAAACGAGTTTCCATGCTTAATGATTATCGTCGAACCGGGACGATTCTTAGTGGCAGAGGCAGGAGTTCTTCTAACAAGAGTTAACTATGTAAAAGAGATCTATGGAAAAAAGTGGGCCCTTGTTGACGCCGGCATGAACGACTTCATAAGGCCAGCGCTTTATGGAGCTAAACATAAAATAGAATGTGTATCGTGCAGAGAGACACGGCAGGAAACATATAGCATCGGCGGTCCAATATGCGAGTCAACCGATGTATTCGCCGAAAATGTTAGTTTGCCTATGTTGTCCAGAGGAGATATTTTGGTCTTAAAGGAGGCCGGAGCTTACGGCATATCGATGGCAAGCAACTATAATCAAAGACCTCGGCCAGCTGTAATTAGCCTTTACAAAAGTCAAGTAAAGATTGTCAAAAAGAGGGAAATATTAGCAGAACTGTTAAACTTGTAGCTACATTTCCTTTCAACAATTAATGATTATTGTAAACTAAAAATATTGAAAAGAAAGCAAAAATGTGGTTTTAAACCTTTTTATTAAAGTTTAAATATTCCTGCGTATATCATAATTCGATGAACCATAAAATCAAAAGCCTGGTTTTGTCGCTCGCAATAATAGCAATCTTCGCCGCATCTTTCGTACTGCCCGTCGCAGTTTTCGCACAGGAGGAAAGAAAGCCCCTCTTCGTCGGTGCATGGCCCTACCTCCTGCCTCCACAGGGACACTTTAACACGTTCGTAACAAACGCGTTAACATTCGGCATATATCATCAGATGATCCAAGAGCCTCTTGCATTATACTTCTGGGCCAACCTGAGCTACATACCCTGGCTGGCAACAGACTGGAAGGTTGAGGGAGACTATTTCGTAGTGCACCTGAGAGATGGCGTAACGTTCCACGACGGTACACCATTCACAGCCAAGGACGTGGCGTGCACCTGGCAAATACACTACATGCTAAACCACCCAATATATCAGTACATCGACAAGGTTGAAGTGGTAGACGACCATACCGTGCGCTTCCACATAATCAAAGCCTCACCAGTCCTCATACGATACATCCTTAGAGAGCCCGTCAGGCCCTACAGCACCTACAAGGAGTACTGCGACAAGGTAGCCCAGCTATGGGCACAAGGCAAAGGCCCAGCCTCCGACGAGATGAAGCAGCTAGCCGCAGAATTCAGGAACTTCAGGCCAGACAAGTACATAGGCACTGGCCCATTCATGTGGACCGGCGAGATAACTGAGGCCGAGGTCTGGTTCAAGTTCTACGAGAACTACTGGAACAAGGACCGAGTAAAGTTCAGATGGCTAAAACTGATCAACGGCGAGACCCCGCAGGTCACCCCGCACGTCCTAGCCAAAGAGGTAGACTATGCAACCCACGGCTTCCCACCAGCAACCGAGAAACAGTTCATAGAGCTAGGCATCAGGATCATAAGGCCGCCAATCTACTCCGGCCCATGCCTCTACTTCAACATGAAGATCTGGCCACTAAACGAAGTATGGTTCAGACGAGCAATAGCATATGCAATCAACAAGACAGAGAACGCGTGGGTATCCCTAGGACTATCGGCCAAGAAATTACCGCTAATGTCCGGCCTACCACTAGAGTTTGAAGAACCATGGCTATATCCAGAAACCAGAGCCAAACTTAACCCATACAACTACGACCCACAGAAGGCTGCCCAGATTCTCGAGGAGCACGGCTTTACTAAAGGCCCCGACGGCTTCTGGCGCTATCCCAACGGCACTGTAGTGCATTTCGAGCTCAGCTTCCCGGCAGAGTACGCGGACTGGTCCGCAGCAGCCCAGAACGTAGCTGAGCAGCTAACAGCCTTCGGAATCAAGATAACTCCAAGAGCAGTAACCTTCACCCAGCACCCACAGGAGGTTCTGGACGGAAACTTCCAGCTAGCTATAAGGCACTGGGGCGGAGGTGCCAACCCGCACCCGTACTTCAGCTTCTATGCGGACTTCATATACTGGAACCAGAAAGCAGCGGGAATAGGTGAGGGCAGGCCTGGAATAAGCTTCCCACTTGAGCAGGACACTGAGTGCTGTGGTCACGTAAACATAAAGGAGCTAGTCTTCGCCTGTGCTGAGGGCTTCGATGTTGAGAAGCAGAAGGAGATAGTCAACAAGCTAGCCCTGATATACAACGAGCTGCTTCCAGGCGTACCTCTATGGGAGAGGTACGGCAACAATCCATCACTAGATGGAGTGAGAGTTACTGGCTGGCCGCCAGATGATGACCCGATCTACAAGAACCCGCCATACGGAGACGCGTTCGTAGTATTCATGCTGCTGACAGGATATGGACTCAAGCCAACGCCGCAGAACATGCCTACACCACCAGGACCAGCGGGACCAGACATTACGATGATCGCTGTAATACTAATAATTGCCCTTGTAGTAATTGCCGTCGGAATATACTATATGAAGAAGAAATAAAAACCAAAAAATTAATACTCTTTTTTAATCTTTTTCTGGTGAAATAACATGTCATTTAAGAGTGTAGTGGGGAAAATTTATAGGAACTTCTTAGTACGCAGAATCCTCAGAGCCTTCGGAGTAATCTTCGTTACATCAACACTGACATTCTTCATTATCAGGCTGATGCCTAGCAACCCCATAGAAATTTTCATAAACCAAATGATGGCGGCATACGGAATGTCATATCAAGATGCAAAAGCACTAGCACTCGCACTATTCACAATTGACTTGGATAAGCCCCTGCACCAACAATATATAGAATACTTGATAAATCTGTTTCAAGGTAACCTAGGGCGGTCCATATCAATATCTCCGGGCACACCCGTAATGGATATAATACTCGCCTTCCTGCCCTGGACTCTCTTCAGCGTCTCAATATCCATATTGGCGAGCTTCGTGCTAGGCGTAATTACCGGAATCATAGCCGCCTACAGGAGAGGAGGATTATTCGACAAAGTAATGAGCACATTCGCGGCCATAATAAGCGCTATTCCCGGCTACCTCATAGGAATACTAATAATCGTATTCATAGGCGTACAGTACGGATTAATTAACTACATGCGAGGCGCCTACAGCGCCGGCATAAGACCAGGCTTCAACCTCCAGTTTATAAGTGACGTCTTCCTACACCTCGCAGCACCCTTCGCCACCTACGTCCTAAGCACGTTCGGCGGATGGATGTTATCAATGAAGGCGAGCACCATTTCAACGCTAGGCGAAGACTATGTGACAGTAGCAAAAGCCAAGGGACTGCCTGAAAGCAGAATCAGAACCCAATATGTGGGAAGAAACGCCATCTTGCCCCTATTCACAAGCCTAGCAATCCAACTAGGCTTCATCTTCGGCGGCTCAGTACTAATAGAAAACATATTCGTGTACAGAGGAGTAGGGCGCCTACTATGGTCAAGCATAAACGCCAGAGACTACACAGTTATGCAGGCAGTCTTCCTAATAATAACAATATCCGTGGTAGTTTCGAACCTCCTAGCAGACCTAATCTACGGGCTAATAGACCCCAGAGTCCGGGTAGGTGAGTAAAATGAGCGTAGGCAAGAAAGCGAAAAACGTCTTATACACGTTCGTCGTCGATCCTCTAAAAATCATAGTGCATAATAAAGCAGGTCTAATAGGCTTCATAGGCCTGTTAATCTACATCTTCATGGCAATTGCTGGGCCTTACATTGTTCCTCTAGATACTATCCCAAAGCCGGAGCAAAGATATCTGCCTCCTTCGTGGGAGCACCCTCTGGGCACAGATTTTGAGGGTAAAGACATATTTTCGCAGATAGTAAACGGAGCAAGAGATGTTCTATTCGTGGCATTTTTAGCTGGAACGATCACAGTCTTGATAGCTACAGTTCTGGGGTCTATAGCTGGCTTCAAGGGCGGACTATGGGATAACGCTATAATGGCAGTAGACGAAATACTCCTCACTATCCCCCAGTTCCCACTCCTCTCTGTTCTAGCGGCACTAACGCGTCTAGACAATTTCACACTAGCGTTAGTAATAGGTGTTCTCTCGTGGCCAGCCCTAGCCAGAGCAATAAGATCACAGGTCCTATCCCTCAAGGAGAGAGACTTCATCGAAGCAGCCCGCGCATTAGGACTCGACGCAAAACACATAGTGTTCACCGAGATCATGCCAAACCTAATGTCCTATATAGTTGTCAGCTGGATACTCTCAATGACAGGAGCGGTGTATTCGCAGGTAGGGCTAGTGTTCTTGGGATTTGTACCATTTACCTCGCATAACTGGGGCGTAATGATAAACCTGGCGTGGACATGGGGCGCAATATACTATAAGAACAGCGTATGGTACATCATTTCCCCTATCATGGCCATCACGGGATTCCAGCTAAGCGCTATCCTCTTTTCAAGGGCACTAGAGGAAATATTTAACCCCAGGCTAAGAGAATAGGTGATTTAAATGGCCGTAAAAACAGCTGTAAAGGAGAAAGAGAAAGAACGAAGAGCAATAATAACAGTAAGAAACCTAAGCGTCGAGTATAGGACCCACAGAGGAATAGTCAAAGCCGTGAGGAACGTAAGCTTCGACGTGTACGAGGGCGAAATTCTCTTCCTAGTCGGCGAAAGCGGCTCAGGAAAATCCACGCTAGGCTTCGCGTTAATGAACCTGGTTCCAAGCCCAGGCTACATAAAGGAAGGCGAAATAATATACCACCTCGATGGACAAGACATAGAACTAAGAAAGCTCCCGCTCGAGGAGCAACGACTATTCCGCTGGAAACAAGTAGCAATGGTATTCCAATCCGCCCTCAACGCCTTAAACCCCGTCCTCAGAATATGGGACCAACTCTATGATACGATTCAAGCTCACGATCCAAACATTACACGTGAAGAAGCATACAAGAAGATTAAATACCTACTCTCAATGGTCAGGCTTGACGCGGACAGAGTGCTCAAATCATACCCGCACGAACTCAGCGGAGGAATGAGACAAAGAGTCATGATAGCAATGGCACTTCTACTCGACCCCAAGATACTGATCCTCGACGAGCCCACAACAGCTCTAGACATTTTGACGCAGAAGAACATTATCGAGCTTTTAAAGAAAATTAAGGATGAACTGGGCTTAACGATGATATTCATTACACACGACTTGTCGTTAGCCGCGGAGCTAGCCGATAGAGTAGCGGTAATGTATGCAGGAAAAATATTAGAATTAAGTGACGTATATACGATCTTCTATAACCCGAAGCACCCCTACACATACGCGCTGATAAAAACAATACCAAAGCTTACATCGATAGACGAGGAACTATACCCGATACCCGGCTCACCGCCTGACATGATTAACTTACCTCCTGGATGCAAGTTCCATCCGCGTTGCCCCTATGCTAAAGAGATATGCACTGAAAAGGAGCCAGAATTTGAGCAGGCAGGACCTAACCACTATGTAGCATGTCACAGGTGGAGAGAGCTAAAATTTGAGAGGTGAATAGAATGATACATGTAATCGAGCTTAAAAATGTTTCAATGGCCTTTGCAGTTGGCGGCGGCATATTTGGAGCCAAAAAATTCGCTAAGGCAGTCGATAACGTGAACATACATATAGATGAGGGACAGACACTAGCATTAGTCGGAGAATCCGGCTGCGGAAAAACGACAACAGGAAAAATAGTAGCCGGGCTTCTAAAGCCAACAGAAGGCGAGGTATTATACCATGGAAAGAATGTCTGGAAAATGCATAGAAAAGAGTTTAATGAGTACAGGAAAGCAGTCCAAATAATACATCAAGACCCATACGCCTCCCTCAACCCCATGCTAACAATATACAAGTCTCTCTCAGCCCCCCTATTCAAGCATAAGATAGTCTCGACAAAGGAGGAGGCAATAGACCATGTTTCCAAGCTTCTAGAAATGGTAGGGCTAACGCCGCCTGAAGACTTCATATTCAAATATCCGCATCAGCTCAGCGGTGGGCAGAGGCAAAGAGTAGTCATAGCTCGAGCCATCTCGCTAAACCCGAAAATAATAGTGGCTGACGAGCCAGTATCAATGATAGACGTCTCAATGAGGCTACAGATACTACACCTAATGAAGGATCTCCAGCAAAAGCTCGGAGTAGGATACCTCTTCATTACGCACGACCTCGCAACGGGTAGGTACTTCGCAAGCGACGGCTACACGGCGGTCATGTACCTAGGCTCAATAGTAGAGTTCGGTCCAACAAACAAAGTAATACTGGACCCGCAGCACCCCTACACAAAGGCGCTTCTCTCCGCGATCCCAGAGCCAGACCCGGAGAAAACAAGAAAGAAGAAGGTCATGAAGCTCCGAAGCTTAGACGTGCCAAGCCTGCTCAACGTGCCCAGCGGATGCAAGTTCCATCCGCGCTGCCCCTTCTTCATAGAGGGTAAATGCGACAAAACTCCACCGGGCAGGTACTACCTGGAGAAGGACAGATGGGTTGCCTGCTACCTATACGGTGACGGCGGTGCATCCGAAAGTAGGTAGAGTAGCCTTCAACCTAGCCTTTTATTTTACCTTTATGTCCGGGATTCTGCTACCCTTTTTGCGCAGAGATTCGCCCGAGTTTGTTGCTGCAGTCTTCGCGTTCATATTCAGCTTGGTCTTCTTGCTGATAGTAATATGGGAAGTTAGGAGAGAAGCTAGGATAGAGAGGGAAGGACTCTTCAAATAAGCTAAGGCTTATAGCCAGCCTCTTCTTTATTTAATGTCATGGGAATAGTTTTTGGTCCCGTTCCTTCGCGCAGGCTGGGTGTAAGTCTAGGAGTAAACAATATCCCCGTAAAAATCTGCACCTATAGCTGTGTATACTGCCAAATCGGGCGAACAATCAAAATGATAGGCGAAAGAAAAGCCTTCTATGAGCCATTTCAGATAAGAACAGAGGTTTCTAATGTTTTGAGAAAACTAAGCAAAGAAAACATACATGTTGACTACATATCTTTCGTCCCCGATGGAGAACCTACGTTAGACAAAAACCTCGGAAAAGAGATCGAACTTCTCCGAGATTTCGAAATACCGGTTGCAGTTCTAACAAATTCGTCGCTTTTAAGTCGTGAAGACGTTCAAAACGACCTTTTCGAAGCCGATCTCGTGTCTCTAAAAATTGACGCCGTAACTGAGGAAATATGGAAAAAAGTGGACAGACCCCTAGGAACACTCGATATAGGCGAAATATTAGAGGGTATCAAAACCTTCACGCGGAACTTTAAGGGAAAAGTCATCACGGAGACCATGCTAATAAATAGTATAGACTATAAAGAAGAAGCAGAGAAAATAGCGGGATTCATCGCGCATTTAAACGTTAATGAAGTGTACGTGGCTATACCTACAAGGCCTCCTGCAGAAAAATGGGTTAAACCGCCTCCAGAGGAAGTAATAAACTATGTCTACCAAAAATTTGCGGGGCATATCGGGGAAAGCAAAGTAAAGCTCTTAACAGCTTTCGAAGGCACAAGCTTCTACCCTCCAGGGTCGATAGAAAACGCTTTACTAGAAATAACGAGTGTTCATCCTATGCGTGAGGATGCAGTAAAGGAGCTATTAGAGAAAAGAGGCGTCGATTGGAGCTTCGTCGAAAAGATGCTTAAGCAGGGAGAGCTAATAGAAATTGAATATCTAGGCAGGAAGTATTACATGAGAAAGCTGCCCACTAGGCGTTAAGGAGTGACCAATACAATAGGCCTGACTTCAACTAACGCCTGAACAAGTTTTCTTCGACCTGACTCTAAAAGCCGCCAAAGTGTACCTCTGGAAATGCCCATCATGCTTGCAGCCTCGTTCTGCGAGAGATTCTCTAAGTATACGAGCCTCAAGGCTTCTAGTTCGTCAGGATATATTTCTAATGCATTTGCAGGAGGAGAGGGAGGAGGTTGCATAGGCATAAACACGACGTTCTTAAAAAAACCGTAGATTCGGCGAGGCATAGGCTTACGTCCAAGCCAACCCCTCCTTCGCCTACGCCAATGCCAGTATCCGGGACCAGCCATTTAGAAACCCAAGAAAAGAAAAAGTAAAAGAGTTTAATAAAAGCTTACTAAGCTAGGGAGCGGATGGAGGCTTAGTAATTCCCTCGGCTATCTTCTTCCACGCGTCCATGTATATCTTCATCATTTCCAGAGACAAGTTGTAGTAAAGCATGTAGTAGTACCAGTTCATAAGGTTAGCCAGCATGACGTTCATAGCAATGAAGGGGTCAGGAGGAGCATAGTATGGATAGTATGGGCGCCATGCTAACCAAGCTGGGTAACCATATGGGTAATAGTAGGGATATCCCGCCCAGGACAAGCCTACCACCACCAAGAGTAGTAGGCAGGAGGCGCGTACCAACCGTAGCCCCAAGGAGCGTAGTAGGGAGGCCTATACCAGTACCCGTAGTAGGGCGCGAAGAGCCACCTGCACGCTCCCCTACCGAATATCCATCCGGGCCTTTGCCAAGGCGGTAGATAGCTGAATGGGCCGTTACCTGGCCATGGACCGCGCCATCCTCTTCTCCATCCTCCACCCCATCCTCCCCAGCCGCCCCATCCCCAACCGTATCCAGGCCACCAAGCCATATTCTTCCACCATTATGTGCAATAGTTCAAAAATATAAATACTTTACGGTGGGGAAAATAATACGTCTTCTCTTCTTAGATATTAGCTTCTTTTTGATTGAACTCCTTTTAAAAGGATTTTTAGACCTTATAATTTTTGGTCACTTAAATATATAATTTGCCATCTTATTTTACATTACATATATATATGAAAAAATATATATAATATTTTGATGACCGAGCAACCACCCACACCACCTGGAGATGGCGAAGAAGAGCCCGAGCCTAGTGAATGCCCATTTAGGCTCAAAATCTTGTGCATGCTTTTAAACTTCTTCTTCGCCATTCTTCGGATGTTTGGATGGAATTTCTAATAAAAAATACTAACCCCCTTTTTTATTATTCTAACTACTAATGATATGAAAATGTTATTAGGTGACAACAGAGCAAGCTAAAATGTTGTATAAATATATAGTTCTTCATTACATTATTTAAGCCATGAGGGCTGCTCTTGAATGTATTCCCTGTGCTCTTAAGCAGACTCTTAGAGCAGTAAAATTTGCTGGTAGAAGAGAAGATGCAGAGAAAGCTCTAAGGCGGGTAATGTCAACGTTGTGCAGCTTATCGTGGGACGTTCCGCCTATGGCTCTGGGCTTTGAAGTTTACAGGGCTATTAGGGAATCGCTGATGGTTGAGGATCCCTACGCGGAGGAAAAGCGACGGCTAAATCAGCTCGCCTTGAAACACGCGTCAGAGCTTAAAGGCCTAATAAGGAAAAGCCGTGATCCTCTCGATACTGCAATAAGGCTGGCAATTGCGGGCAATGTCATAGACTATGGTTCTCTGGAAAAATTCAACTTGAAAAGTACTATTGAAAGATTCCTAAAAGAAAAATCTGCCATATACGATGTTGATATATTAAGGGAGAAGCTTCAGAAGGCTAGGAACATAATCTATTTTCTGGATAACGCGGGAGAAGCAGTTTTCGACAAGCTACTCGCGGAAACAATACAGAGCCTCTATGGCGAAAAACACTTTATCTTTGTTGTACGCAGCACACCGATAATAAACGATGTGTCCCTGAGAGATGTTGAGGAAATTAATCTTTCCGAACTTGGCTCTGTAGAGGTTAGAGCAATGCCTTCAGAGTCTCTTTGCGAGTGGTTAAGGTTTAGAGCAACGCTGGAGAAGTGGTTTAAAGAAGCTGACGTTACTTTATCTAAGGGACAGGGAAACTTTGAGCTTTTAAGTGATTATCCGGGAATTTTCTTTATGTTTGCAGTGAAATGCGAGGTGGTTGCAAGCATGTTAAAAGTTAAGCTGGGTAGCCAAGTATTGTACATGTCAACCTAACATTGAACTTTTCCTTTATTTTATGATAAAATTTATATTCTTAGATAAAAGAGTGATTATGTGAAAATCCGGAACAATAAGCGTACATCTTATGCATTAGCATTACTTTTAGCCGTTGTAAATGATATACTCGACTTGCTAGACTTTGCTCAGCCTGTGGAAGGCTTTCTCGACTTGTTCACTGCAATGCTAATATACAAGCTTATCACGGGCAAGAAAGCAGATAAGCAGTTCCTGTTTTACGTTCTAGCTGACCTGATACCGTTCATTGACATGGTGCCGTTTATGACGCTCTACGTTCTAAACAAGATGGGAAGCGAGCCCGAGCTCGGCCTTAACTTCGACCATAAGGAAGCTTTAAAAAAGGCCAAGAAAAGTAAAATAGAAGTCGGAAAAGGATCGTAGTTACGGCTGGAGGTGTTCTTAATGGGTGGTTTAGTTCATCCCGCCTAAAGGAACCAGGGACTTTCCGCCAGAGCTAGCTATTCTTAGAGAAAAGCTCTTCAAGAAGCTGGAGAAAATCTTCCAGCGATATGGCTTTGACCCCGTAGAGACGCCCATAGTAGAGTACTGGGGCACGTTGAAGGGTAAGTATGGACGCGAAGCCGAAGAAAAACTGATCTGGAGGTTTCAGCTTCCATATTCGGAGCGGGAATATGCTCTTCGATACGACTTAACGGTCCCTCTAGCGCGCTTTTACGCTAGATTCAAACCCCGCATACCGTTTAAAAGATATCACATAGGACGTGTATACAGATACGACAGGCCGCAGAAAGGACGCTACAGGGAGTTCTGGCAGGCAGACTTCGACATAGTCGGAGTAAAAAATCCAGTAGCTGATGCCGAAGTACTTGACGTAGTCTACGACGTGTTTGTTGAAGTTGGTTTTTCGGAGTTTGAAATTAGGGTTAATGATAGAAGGCTTCTTAAAGGCGTATTTGAGGAAACATTGGGCATACAGGGTTCTCTGTTAATGGAGATTTATAGAGCTATAGACAGCCTTGACAAAATTGGGCTAAATGGCGTAATCGATGAACTTAAAGGCATAGGGCTAAAGGACGAAGAAGTCAATCGTATAGTTGATTTAATTCGAGTACGCGGCAAAGAAGAGATACTAGATACCTTGGAAAGCAAGTACTCTACCAATAAAAATGTGCTTCAAGCCATATCAGACCTGAGAACTATCCTCGACTATTCAAAGGCTGAGCCGAAAATTAAAATGGACTTAAGCCTTGTTAGAGGGCTGGATTACTACACTGGAATGATTTACGAGGTCTGGTCTCCAAAGTTTTCTCGCGCGCTTAGCGGAGGCGGAAGGTACGATAACCTGATAGGCATTTTCGAAGGAAGTGACGTGCCCGCCGTTGGAGGCAGCATAGGCGTCGAGCCTCTAATTGACGTCGGACTAGAAGCTGGAATATTTAAATTAGACACTAAGACCTACACTCAGATTGGAGTCGTATACATCGGGTCAACCTACAGGGAAGCATGGGAAATAGCTAGAAGACTTAGGGAGGCTGGCTATAACACGTACCTTGACCTCATGGGCAGAGACTTCAAGAAGCAAATGAAATATCTAGTGGAGAAAGACATTCGATACCTAGTAATTGTCGGAAAAAGAGACCTGAAAGAAGGAGTAGTAACATTTCAAGATAGAGAAACACGGAAGAGAATAAAGGTGCCCTTGAAAAGTCTCGAGGAAAACCTCTCTAAAATTCTGGTTTAAAGCTATTTTATAGTTGCATTCTTTAGAATTAATTTTTTTATCTATAGGTGACATATTAGGTTGTGCTTGGAATGTCGGTTGACGAAGTCCTCGAAAAAATTGAGGAGTTAAAAAGGAAATACGAGAACGATGAAGAACTCGTAAAGCTCTTGATGCAGTATGAGGAGAGTTTAAGGGAAAGTAGACCCCCTGCCTACTCCAGACGTATCCAGTCATTGATGTTCATAGGATGGATCATAGGTGCAGCTTTCTTCTTCATTTTAGGGCTCTATCTATTCTTCCCTCCCTACGTATTCTTTACCTATCTTCATGCGAACGCGACAATACTGCAGGAGACGTTAAAAGCAGTATACTTGAACCCTCGCATACTAAGCGTGGCCGATGCGCTGTTTAAGCTGCTGGGAATGCTAATGATGATAATGTCAGTCATAAGCATGTATCAAGCTCACCTACTACTAGGTAGATTAAAAAAGGAGGAAAGTGGAAAGGAGAGCTAAGCATGAGCAGCGAAAACAAACCCTCAAGTATTGCTATAGTGCTTATAACCTACTTTATAGTTTTCACTGGCATACTTTCATTCCTAGTTCTTTTGCTCCTTCTCTCCGTAGTTGGAGTTACGGGACTTGGTGGAGACATAGCTAGTGGTATCTTTTCAACCATACTTCTACCCTTAGCATTTGATATGATACTTATAGCTCCTGGAATATCCATATCGCTTCTATCGTTGCTGATGATGCTGCCTCTTGGACTAATCATAGTAGTTATGCTGAGAATAGGATACACCGAGTTCATAAGCAAGCACCTGCCGAGCATATACCGAAAATTCGAAAGCTTGAAAACGAAGCTAGAACATACAGCTGAAGCTGGCAGAAAATACGGGCTTGCAACGCTAGCCGCTGTAAGCCTCGGAGCCACTATAGGTCCCTCAACGTTCATCTTAGCTCCATATACTGTGCTCAAATATGGTTTTGCGGGTGTAGTAGGTTTTATGCTGGCTTCAGTTATTTCTTGGCTTTTAGCGTGGCGTTACTCCATAATGTACTACTACGCAAAGTATAAGATAAAGGGGGAAGTAGTTGGAGGTCCTGCATTTGTGAAATTCGCCTACGGTGACAGGGATCCACGCTACTTGATGTCGCGATTCATGATGTGGATAGGTAACTCTGCTTTAGCTGCCTTTAACATGCTAATAGTAATAGAATTGGTAGCAGAGTATTTGTTTAAACCACTTATGGGTTTCGAAATGCCTCTCCTATATAGGGCACTCCTTCTTTTACTTTTATCTCTACTTATACTGGCTCTGCACAGAGTCTGGGAACGTGCAGTATCGCTTCAGCTCGTAATAACTACTACATTTGTATTTCTGTTCTTTCTCCACATGTTCACAATATATGAAGGCTTTACTCCAACTCTCTCAGCCCCAACTTTTAAGTTCAATTTTAGCCCCCTAGATTTCCTGTTTTCTGTTTTATCAGCAGCCGCCTATGTCTACATAGTGGCATTCGGCTTTCAAGAGGTTATAGGCTTGGGAGAAAACGTTAAGGGAGCTGACGCGGACGAGCGATATCACAGGCTGAAAAACTCCATGCTCATTGGGACTGTTGCGGCTAACATTTTTACGCTATTATATATCGTGGAATTTTATGCCTTAATGGGTAGTGGTGTGGAGATCCCGGCGACTGCCATTCCAGTTTTAGACATGCTTAAGAGTTTTCCGACTTTTTACTGGCTTACTCTTACGGCAATAATGCTTGGCATCGCGACTACCTTAGTGCCCGCTTTTGTAGCTGGGCTAAAACATCTGGAGCAGCTAAGCATGGATTTCTTCGGCGTAAAAACTTCCGGCGTGCTTCCATACGTGGTTATAATTCTAGCTTGGTACCTGTTCTCGGCCGGAGAAGAGTTCTTAATCCACCTCACAGACTTCGCCGTACTTGTCTCCTTGGCATTCATAGCTCTAAGCGAGCACGCGCTTAGGAGAAAGGCTGGAGAAAAAGCTAAAGGAAAATGGATGGGCAGGCTCATTGCGGCTGTTACACTTTCGATGGTCTTAATGCTCGCGTCGACTTCTAGGAATATTGCCGAGCAGAGTGTCATGTTCATGTGGCTGTCCACGGTAATCATAATGGTGCTCAGCTACGACCTAACGCTCGTCGAGTTCTTCACAGTATTTGTAACCACTACCTCAATAATGCTGGCAGGACCACTAATAAATCTACTAACAGACCTAGCCAACCTAGGCATATTAAAGTCGAGCGACATACCCGTCTACGAGGCCAGCCTAATAGGGCTATGGTCGCTGTACATTTCGCTCATAGCAATCTCAATCCACCTAGTGCTGAAATACAAGGACATGATAGGCGATGCCCTGTTCTCCTTCATGCTGTGGCTTCTAGGGGCAGTACATACTTTGCATGAGTTAATATTTGGGAAACAGGAAAAATAGCCTAACCTCTCTTGCGCTTCAAAACATATAATGCCAGCAAAATTAATGCTGCTATTCCTACTAAATCAACGTAAAGACTATACTCTTCTACGACACTCCACTTTTCTCCCAGGATCATGCCAATATACGTGAGAGCCAGGTTCCAGGGCAAGCTTCCCAGGAAAGTAAGCACGATGAAGGGAGTAAAACGCATGCAGGCGAGCCCCGCGGGGAAGCTTATCACCGTCCTTATAGCTGGCATAAGTCTTCCAACAAAAACAGCCAAGTTGCCGTGTTTCGCAAAGAATTCCTCTGCCATGGCTACGTGTTCCTTACTGAGCAATATGTATTTGCCGTATTTTATGATGAAGGGGCGCCCAACCTTATAGCCTAGAATATACGCTGCTATAGATCCAAAAACATTTCCTAAAGTGCCAGCCAATGTTGCTCCTGCTAGAGTAAACTTGCCTTTCTGAACTAGAAATCCGGCGAAAACCATGACCACTTCGCTGGGAATGGGGATCAATGCGCTCTCCAAAGTCATCAAAATAAGCACTCCAGCTAACCCTATAGCCTCGATAACTGTTATGCCGAGCTTTGCTACCGCCAAAAAGATAGACATATTAGCTTCATTGATGGGATACGGTCCTCCTTAAAATTTTCACCGGTAGCTTTAGACAGCTTTATATCGCTACACCGGAAAGAATTAAATGAAACTTGATGAGCGAAGAAGTTTACATGGCTAAATGCGACGAGCCTGGAGTCGGAGTTAGGCGCGTCCTCGAACTCATGGACGATAAAGCTAGAGAAGCCTGCAACTTCAAAACAGTAGTCATTAAAGTTAACTTTGTCTCGGCTAGCAGGCAGCTAAGCGCCACTCCCGTCGAGGCAGTCGAAGAATACATTAAATATTTACAGAATCGCTGTAAAAACAAGATAATAATCGCAGAAGCGCCGGCGGGCGGGGGAAGCTGCAAAGACGCCCTAGAGCGCTACGGCTACTACAAGCTAAAAGACTATGATGTAGAGTTTCTCGACTTAGGCGAGGACAATTATGAGGAATTTTACGTCTGGAACAGAAACTTGGAGAGAAGCGTTAAGCTGAGAGTCTCAAAAACAATGCTGGAAAGCGACTACCTCATATCCATAGTTAGACCCAAAACACACGACACAGTAATAGTCACTCTAAGCATTAAAAACGTAGTAGTGGGGGCCATCTTGCCGGGCGACCGCTACAAGATACATCAAGGCTACAAAGCTATTAACCTGTCCATAGCCTATTTGGCGACACTTCTAATGCCTAAACTGTCGCTGATAGACGGCTACATAGGCATGGAGGGAAACGGTCCTGTCGGCGGAACGCCCATACAGCTAGGAGTCTCGCTTGGAGGGTTCAACCCTGTTTTAGTTGACGCTGCCGCAGCCTATCTGATGGGCTTCGACCCCCGTGACGTAGGATACCTCAACTATCTTTCACAGTGGGGATTCGCCTGCATAAATCCGTCGCAGCTTAAAATTGTGGGGCTGGAAAGCTGGCAAAGCTTCCAGAAGCAATTTCAGCCACATATCACGTACTACAGCCAGCTAAACTGGAGGCTAACTCCTTCCGAAAACATGAAGGTTGAGAAGGAATTAGAAAATCTAGGTGTCTCTTTATCTTAAAAATATTAAAAAACATTTATGTTCGCGCCTAGAACTTTGATAAAACAATGACGCCATAATAACTAGCTTTTCTGTTTTCCTAAGTTTTTAATTCTAAATCTCGGGCATCCACTTCGCACCATAAAGCTTGTCTGAAATCGATAAAATTACGGCTAAGTAAATGTCTCTATATTCTTTAGTGCTAATTCTCAGGAATGCATGTTATATGTTTTCTTATGTATGATTCTTTCATCAAAATTTCTATGCAATTGTAAACGGAATACATTAGAATATCATAGTTCTTTTTCTAAGTTTTTGTTTTTTGGGCGTTTAGCATTAGGAATAAATATTTGAAAGTAAACGTAATATCAATGTCTTTGCACTTGGAATTTAAAAAGTATGATATAGTAGTTATAGGCGGTGGACTGGCTGGCATATGCGCTGCAATATCTGCTGCTAGACATGGCGCTAAAACTGCTTTAATTGAAGCTAGACCTGTTCTCGGCGGAAATTCTAGCAGCCTTATAAGAGTAAACCCCGGCGGAGCAGCCTCCTTTAACCCATGGGCAAGAGAGACGGGTATAATAGAGGAGATTCTCGCCGAGCATCAAAGGCGCACTCACGTCCCGCTAAGGAACGGATTAATTTCCTCTCAATGGGATCTTGTACTATATGAATGGGTTAAAAAGGAAAACAATCTCGACCTTTACCTTAACACCTACATTTTCGAGGTTTCAAGAAAGGATACAAGAATAAAGTCTGTTAGAGGAGTTCAAATAGGTAGCGAGAAAATAATCGAATTCCACGGAAAAATCTTTATTGATTGTACTGGAGACGCTACTGTAGGATATCTGGCTGGAGCAGAATATAAGATGGGCAGAGAGTCGAGAAAAGAGTTCAATGAGAATCCAATACACGCTCCAGAGGAAGCTGATAACAAGACGCAGGGAAGCTCACTGCTCTTCAAATCTGTGGATGTTAAGCGACGAGTAAAATATGAGCCACCGCCCTGGGCTATAAAATATACAAGCGAACATTCTCTTTATAAGAGGCATCATCCGCCACAGGTATTTATTGAAGGTTCAAAAGTATACGCAGGCTATTGGTGGATCGAAATAGGAGCGCCCTATAACACTATAAGCGATAACGAGAAGATAAGAGATGAGCTCTTGAGGCACTTGCTAGGCGTGTGGGATCACATTAAAAACTACGGTGATCATGGAGCCGAAACGATGGTGTTAGAATGGGTCGGCTTTATTCCGGGAAAGAGAGAAAGCAGGCGATTAATTGGAGATTATATATTAACTGAGCATGACCTAAGAAACCAAACTTTCTTTCCCGACAGAGTGGCGTATGGGGGTTGGATGATTGACGTTCACACGATGGGAGGTATACTAGCTAAGGATAAACCGCCGGAGCCCCTGGCTGGCAATGAGGACTTATCAGATATTATCGTAGTAGAGCCTTACAGTATCCCGCTGCGAAGCCTGTATTCACACAATATTGACAACCTTATGATGGCTGGGCGAGATATTTCTGCAACTCATGTAGCGATGGGCTCCACTCGGCTCATGCTAACAGGCGCGGTAATGGGCCAGGCAGTAGGCACCGCAGCAGCACTATGTGTGAAATATAATTTAACACCCAGAGAACTGGTTTCACGAAAGATAAAGGAATTACAACAGTTACTCGTAAAGGACGATGCTTTCATAATCGGAGTATCAAATGAAGACCCTAAAGATTTGGCTCGAAACACCTGCGTAAAAGCATCATCGCACCTACCTTTAACGTTGGAACCCAATGGTAGCATGATAGAGCTTTCCTATGATCTTATGCAAGTTTTCCCTGTAAGTGGCGATAGAATAAATAATCTATACTTACATGTTCGAACAGAAGTTAATACTACGATCAAGGTGATTCTTTCACCAATAGACTCTATTTGGAGCCTAAATACGCCCAAAGAAGCTATTAAAAAAGTAGAGGTGACTTTAGAAAAGGGATTTGAAGGATGGGTTAAAATACCGTTAAATGCCGCTGTAAAACCTAAGAAGCTCTACAGAATTGAAATACCAGCTACACATGGGGTCTTTCTGTCATTAGCAAATGCTTTACCTGGAGTCTGCTTGGGATGGAAAAAACCGTACTGGAACCGATATAGATCTAGAAAAGACTCGCTAGCGCTAAGGATTGATCCCACGTCGTATCCATTTATGCCAGAAAACATAGTTAATGGATGTGCTAGACCGTATCAATGGACTAACATATGGATTTCCAGCGAAGGCTTTCCACAAACAGTATTATTAGATCTTGGAGAAATTAAGGAATTTAACACCATATACCTTACTTTCGACACTAACCTAAATGTCGAATACACGCGCTTACCTCCCTTTTACGTGTTCCCTGAATGCGTTAAAAGTTACACAATAGAAGTTTCAAGGGACAGAGAAGAGTTTGAAAAAATTTTAGATGTTATGGGGAACTATCAGAGAAGGCGTGTACATAGATTTGGAAATAAGATGGCAAGGTACGTGAAAGTAACCATTCATGAGTCTAACGGGGATCAGCATGCAAGGATCTATGAGATAAGGATTTATAAAGAAGAATAAAGAATCAGAAAAATTCATATTTGTAAGTTATTTAAAAATAGATCGAAAAATATCAATTTTTTCGCGTTAGGGGAACGGAACTTCATATAAGATCCATCTATCTACTTGTGTTCTCCAGCCAGGCTCCTTTGTGAACACGGGGTCGAGAGCTTCAACGTATATTAGAAGGCGCTGGTTGTCAAAGTCGTAAGTTATGGAGGAATAGCCGTGGGTTGGATAGTCTTTCCTCTCGTAAGGTGAACGAGGAGTCCACTCAAGCTTTGCTATGGTCTCCAAGTTGAGGTTCCTATAATCTATAACATAAGCCTCCAGATGACGAGCAAGCCCGCAGCCATTAACCACATACCTTCTGGATAGGCCGACAATGATCGGCCCCCTAACACCGGAAAGTATTGTGCCCGTAAGCTGATAATACTTAGGCTGCTTTCCACCGTCAATAGTGGGCACACCCAGCTTCTTCCAGTGCACGCCGTCGCTGCTTACTGCGAGCGCCGAGTTTACGGTACCCTTACCGTTATTAGCCTTGTATATCATGAAGTAAGTTCCATCCACGATGTCTATTACTGGGTCTCTTGCTTCGCGCGCATCGTAGTCGTCTCCGAGCCTTAACACGTAGCCCATGGGCTTCCAAGGTCCGGTCGGGTCG
>JAPDKD010000031.1 GCA_029258735.1 archaeon
TCCCTCTTTTCAGGTGGAATTTTCTGCCCAGCTTTCCTCCAAGTAGGAGATGAAGGCGGGTGAGTTATCCCTTGCCAAGCCTTAACCACAAACTCGAAGTCTTCGGGCGCGTCGGCACGCCACCTCTCAACAGTAGATAGCCTCGGAATTCTGTAGAAGGTGTCCTGAAGCTCTATGACGCCGAAATAGCTATAGTATGCCTTACGTCCTCCCCTAACAGACCACCCGCACGTCCCAACTTTTACCCTCAACAACGTGCCCTATTTATTTATGAAGAACCTTTTTGATAAACCTTGGCGGCACGTGTCTTGTCAAAAAAATCTTATGACTTCCTCTGAATATCTTTGCTCCACTTTTTACTAGGCCTTTTCCGTCTATAACCAGCACGACTGGTTTTCCCCTCCATCGAGAGGCGTTTCTCCAAGCCTCTTCTAAATCGTTAGTTAAATGAACGTACAGCCTTTTAACAGGTTTTAACCCCTCTTTTAGTATGGAAGGCAGTCTCGTCTCAACAGTTCCATGATATAAGTCGCCTACTTCATGGATTTCATCATACTTTCTCTTTACAGCGTAGCTGTGCCCATAAGTCGCTGCGATCTTATTACCCTTGATATGGAAGCGTCCCTTTCTATCCAACAGGGCTATTGCAACTATATGGTCCTCGGTTATCCAGGCTAGCTCTGGCTTTAAGGTCTTTATAGCCTTTGCAAGGTCCTTTAATTCTACATAGCCTTCATCGTCGGGCTTAAGATTGCCTTTTTCTGGGAAGTGGCGCAACAAGCCACTAATTAGCTTACTTACTCGCACCCTCGTTTTCTCATCTAGAAGTAGCCGGGCGGGCGTGTTGCAGTGAAATGGCTCTGTGGTGTATGCTCCGCATATTCTGCATTTATAGATCGGCTCCATAGCCTTTTACAACCATTAGTATGTCGAATATTTTACCTTTCCGTACAAGGTTTTCGTAGAGACGCCATACCCGCTTGTTGGTCACTAATCCAGAGTAAAACCCCTTTTCCTTTAGTTGAATTCTAACTTTTTGCGGAAAATCGTCAGGTGAAAGTAGCGGGAAAGAGGACAGTACCTGGATTATAGCTTTCTCTATGTCGCTGTTCTTCGGATAAGGCTTTTTCCTATACCTTCCCATATCTAGATATCAACCTAAGCTTAGACATATCCAGTTTGACTATTCCTAATCCTGGACGGTCACCCGCGCGCCTTACACCGTTGCTGATGGATGCGCCGCCTTCTATAACGACTTCCTCGCCGTGAAGAAGGTCGGAGTCTAAGTCGTTAATCGTTATATTCGCAAGAGCTTGCGATACGTGCACGGCAGCCGTAATCCCCAGCCTAGTTTCACCCATGCATCCAATCATGTTCTCTATTCCAGCTGCCTCGGAGACCGCGGCAACTTTGATAGCTCCCCATATGCCGCGAGTTTTCATGAGCTTAATGTTTACGATGTCTACCGCATCTATCTTAGCGAGCTTCACAACGTCAGACGGCGTTTTCGCGCTCTCATCTGCAGCAACCGGAATATTGCTTGCCTTTCTCACCTTAGCAAGTCCCTCAAAGTCGTTCCACTTTACTGGCTGCTCGATTAATTCGACGTTGAATGATTCCAGCTGCTCAGCCATATATATTGCTTCCTCTACACTCCAGCCCTGGTTTGCGTCCACCCTAATTCCAATCTTATCTCCTATTCTTTCCCTAACTTTCTCTATTCTGAGAAGATCTTTCTCTGGTTTTTCTCCCAGCTTAATCTTCAGAACTTTAAAGCCCATCTTCACATATTTCTCCGCTCTCTCGGCGACCTCGTCTGGCTCCATAATTCCTATAGTAATATCCGTCTCAATAGAGGATCTATAGCCGCCCAGAAGCTTGTAGAGAGGCACGCCAAGCCTTTTCGCCTTAAGATCGTGGAAGGCTATATCAAAAGCAGCGGCCGCCGAGGGGCTCTTAGACTTCATTACAATCTCGTAGAGACCCTCCGAGTCCAAATCCTTACCCAGAATTTCAGCTGCTATTTTCTTCGCTTCTTCAAACACTAAATCAAGCGTTTCACCCAAGATAGCGCGAGAAGGGCTGCCCTCACCCCACCCCTCATTTCCCGAACTATCCACCAGCCTAACAACAATGTTGTTAGATTCCGTGGATGTGCCAAGGGCAATTCTAAAAGGCTCCTTATACCTGATCTTTTCATGATAAATTTCTACGCCAGATATCCGAACCACTCCGCCGCACCAATTTTAAGCATCAGGAAAAATATAATTTATTTGTCTCAGTTCACCTCCTTCTCGTCACCACTCAGCAATAATTTTTCCTCATCCGCCTAAACATCTCCAATGGAGATTTATTTAGATTCCCTTAATTCATGTAATGGGGATGAAGGAGTCCGCCCATAGCCGATCGGTGAGGTAACGAATCCGGACTGACCCGCCTCACCTCTATCTGGTCAATTGCGTTCGAGGTGTTAAGTTGTGAATGCTATAGCGTTCAGGAAAGAGTATGAAGAAATAGCATTTACGCCCCGCCAGCTCTATAGAGTGTGGGCTAGCCGCGCCAGGCTTTTTATAGAGACGTACAAAAGCCGCGCACTAGACCGGTGGTTCAAAATTCTCAGACCCGAAGCGCTAGATGAGGAGTTACTGAAGTTGGTTCACGATGAAGAATATATTGAATATGTTAAAGAGTTGAGCAGGAAAGGGGAAGGATACCTAGACTATGGAGACACGCCAGCGTATCATGGGGTTTATGAGAAGGCCTTACTTGCGTTAGGGGGCACGAGGCTAATAGTCGAGAACATAGTTAGCGGAAAGGTGAAGGTGGGCTTTAATCCTCAGGGCGGCTTCCATCACGCTGGCATAAGGCGCGCCGCGGGCTTCTGCGTATTCAACGATGTCGCCCTCGCCGCGGGTCTCCTATCTAAGTCCGGCCTCAAAGTTGCTATTTTAGACGTTGATGGCCACCATGGAGATGGCACCCAAGAAATCCTTTATGAAAGACCTATTCTAAAGGTTTCTACGCACATGTATGCGCCAGGTTTTTTCCCGGGCACGGGCTACGTTGACGAGTTGGGCTCGGGCCGAGGTTATGGCTATAACGTTAATATTCCGCTTCCACCTGGGGTTGGAGACGATACATACATTGAGGTCATTGAAGAGCTTATTGTGCCTCTCCTTTTGTGGTACAAGCCGGATGCCGTTATTCTTCAGTCTGGCGCCGATTCTCACCTCGGGGATCCACTTGTAGGATTAGCATTAACGACATATTCGTATAAGATGCTGGCGCTAAAAATAGCTTCGCGGATTAGCTCCGTTAAAGGAGTCATAGTTTTAGCGGGGGGAGGCTATGCACCAGAGATAGCTGTTAAAGTTTGGTGGGCTGTTCTGCTAACTTTAGTCCGGGCACCAGGCAAAGTCGTTGAGCAGTTTTCAACAGCTAAAAAGCCGACAAAAACTCCTGAAAGCTTGAAGAAAGTAGTGCGGGATAGAATAAATAGGCTGAAAAAGGAGCTAGTCGATATTCATGGTTCGATTTTTTAGTTTTCCAGCAGCTCATGCCTAACTGTATCTATTAGCTCCCGCACGTTTAGCAGACTCCTCAAAGATATAGGCGTTATAGTGATCCGCTTTTTCACCAACAACGAGTGCACATCTGTTCCTTCTTCAGGAGACACAGGAAGACCATATAGCCAATAATATTCTAAGCCCCTCGGGTCTTTTCTCTTTACTAATTTATTCTCAAACCGCCTTATAGCTGGAGCTGCAACCTCAACCTCGCTGGTGGGAATCGAGGGAAAATTTACGTTCAAAATATCAACCCCTCTTGGCAAACCTTTAGATAGTACCCTACGTACAATTTTCTTTGCAAATGACATTATCATGTAACGCATGTCAGGTTCTTCAAGCTGGGTCGGGTCTCTGACCTCGGCGCTAAAAGCTATTGCTGGCAACCCCAAGAGTGCAGCCTGTATAGCTGCGCCTATAGTGCCTGAAGAAAGTATTACCTGAATGCTTGTATTGTCGCCAATGTTCACGCCAGAAACGACGAGATCAAAGCTGCGCCTTTTTAGAGACGTAGCTACATAAACGATGTCGCTTGGCGTGCCGTTAATAGTGGTAATCTGTTTCCCACCTATTTCGATGCGTGAAACTCTTAATGGCTTATGCAGCGTTATGCCGAGGCCGCTGGCAGACTTTGGCGTTTCCGGCACAACTATCTCTACGTCAGCCAGCTCCTCTATTGAGTCATATAGTAGCCATAGGCCTGGGCTAAAGGGCCCATCGTCGTTAGTTACTAGAACGTAAAACCTATCTGTTTCAGCCATAGTAAACTACTTTAAAAGGTGGGTTATTTAAGATATGCATAATACTAGGATCTTTGGTGCCTTACATGGAACCCGGAAAAGCTGTAGGAGCGTTAAAGAAAGTACTGAAAAAGGCGGCAAAAGTCCTAGAATTCTTCGGCGACGATAGAGTTATAATATCATTAATCCTTATTCTAAGCTTTACGATAGCTCTAGCACTGAGAATAGTTCCCATGAAATGGGGAATATACTTAAACGAGTTTGACCCCTACTATGAGTACTATTTGGCTGAAACAGTGCTCAAAAAAGGGAACGGCGATCCAATAAAGGGAATTTTCTGGTGGTTTAGTTGGTGGTTTGACCAAAAGGAGAGAGATCCCCTGTTCTGGGCGCCGTACGGCCGCGACTTAAGACGCAGCAGCCAGCCAGGTCCTGCAATCTTTTCCGTAATAACATATTCCATACTTAAATCTCTAGGTTTTAACTACAGCCTATACACAGTGTATGCCTTCATACCTCCCACGGGCGCTGCCTTAGCCAGCATCTTCATATTTTTCTTAGCTAAAGAATTAATGGATGAACGGGCTGGAGTCTTGGCTTCGCTCTTTCTTTCGGTAAGCTGGGCTTTCATATATAGAACGAACTTTGGAGCAAAACACGAGGGCTTAGCCATTCCGCTAATGATCTTGGCTTTCTACTTTTTCCTTCGAGCCTACAGGAAGCATAGCCTGGCCTATTCGGTGCTAGCTGGCATATTTTTATCGGGAGTAGTATTCTCTTGGGGAGCTTACCTATACCCATGGAACATGCTTGCCCTAGTAGCGCTGCTCTGGATAATCTTGCATCCAACGGATAAGACCATGGCACTGGCTTATGTACCTGCAAATCTAATCGCTTCAGCAGCAATCGCGATAACACCGAGGTTCGGGCCTAAAGTGGCATTTATGTCTGCAGGCGCCATTTTGCCGCTGACAGCTACGGCAATATCGATATTTGTGCTTCTAGGGCTTACAACCATAAAATTAGAGAGGGAAAAGCTAAGGCAAATAACAATACTGGTCTCCCTTCTTGTCGCTATAGTTTTAGGTGGTCTCTGGTACATGGGACTGCTATATTCGCTGCCTGGACGTATTTTGGCCGTTGCTGTCCCACTTTGGCGAGAAGTTGGAGTCACAACAGTAGCTGAGCACGCAATACCCACGTGGGCGATGCTCTTTTCAGATTATAGAGCCCTTATAATATTCTCGTTTGCGGGCGTAATAGCTCTCATTGGGAAAAAGGACCTTAAATCCATATTTACAATCATATTTTGGTTCACAGCCCTGTACTTCGCAATGTCGATGGCTAGGCTCACACTAATATTTGCACCCGCAGTATCAATAGTGGCTGCTTTAGGTGCAACTATAGTAGTAGACATGTTAATAAGGCTTAGTCGAGAAAAACTCAGGCTGAGGCGTAGGAAACAAGGCATAAGCCGGGATATCGTAGTTTTCTCCATAATTTTAATAATAATAGCGCTAACTCCAGCTGTAGTATCTTCACCAGCCATCCTATATTCTCATCAGCCTCCGCTCATAGTTACTTCTTCAATACCCACTTTAGACTACGATTATCGATGGTCAGACTGGCTGTCTGCACTTGAGTGGATCCGCGCCAATGTTCCACAGCATGCAACAATAGCCACTTGGTGGGACTACGGGTACTGGATATCAATTAACACGAGGAGAAAAACGACATGTGACAATGGCACACTAAACTCGACGCAGATACGGCTAATAGCGAGGGCATTCCTATCCAACGAGACTGAAGCACTAAAAATAT
Organism: archaeon; assembly: GCA_029258735.1. Lineage (GTDB taxonomy): Archaea > Thermoproteota > Thermoprotei > Thermofilales > JAPDKD01 > JAPDKD01. Next base: position 6,128 of record JAPDKD010000031.1, read on the forward strand.
TCAAAGAACTAGGCGTTGACTACGTAGTGGTATACGAACCCTTGCAAAGCGCGCCCATACAGGCTCTAGGGTTGCGCGTATACTTTTCGTTAGTTTATGGAGGACTTGGGGGAGACCTGGCGAAAAGCGCGCAAATGGCGCGCTGGATAGGATGGGACCCAGACAAATTCACGAAAGTAGTGTTCTGGGAGACCGGAGGACGAAAATACCCTATTCTCGTACCAGCCGATACTCCCGAAGCCAAAAACGCAACACTATACAAGATGATATTCACGAAAACAGCTCCAGGGCAAATCTTCATATTCGAGCCTATATACATGGGGCGTCCAGTTCCAGGATACGATGGTCCAGTCTATAAGTTACCGCAGCTAGAACACTTCAAGCTGGTCTACGCTTCAGAGCCTAATGGATGGGTAAAAATATTCAAAGTTATCTATCCAGAAAACAATTAATGTTAGGGATCATCTTTTAGGGCAATAAGCTTCATTTTTCTTCTATATTTACCGTGAGGATCTTCTGGAGAAAACTTAGCTGGATGGGGGCTTCTAACTTCTCCACCGCAGTAGGGGCACTTATCTTCGCGGAGGGTATAGCGTCCGCATTTAACGCATTTTCTCAGTAATCCGCGTCTACCCATTCATCTTAACCTCTCGTAAACTAGGCTGCATTCCAGCTCTTGAGCCTTAGCCTTCATGGCTTCAACTATTTTCTTTAAAACTTTTTCAGCAGTCTTATAGTCTAAGGCTATGATGTCCACGCGGTACCGCGGGGGGCCGACGACGTAGGCTTTTGTCTCAACTTCATATTTTTTAGGTAAATCATACCAGGAGGTTAGTATGCTTCGTATTCTCTCAACGCCATCAGACTGAAAACATTGCACAGAAAAAATTGCGCTAATTTTAACTTTTGAGATTTTTACTGAAGTTTTACATATTTCCTCAAGAATAGAAGCCCAGGGCTCTTTCACGCCAGCCCTAAGCAGAGCCTCCTTTCCTTTTAAAACCGTTTCCTCGAATCCGGCGTAGATTTCTCCGTAAAAGTCCTCGAGCTTCCAACCAGCTTCTCTATAAGCGTCGTCAAGAGTCTTTCCTAGCTTTTCAGCGGCGAGTTCTAGAATCTTCTCAGCTCGCTGAGCGCGTTTCCACTCATAGAGCTTGCTTCGGCGCTCGCTCGGAGCAACGCGGCGAAGAGAAACATCAACCTGCATTCTTCTTCTGTTTACTCTGATAACTTTAAACACGTTTTTTCTACCGACTTTAAGAACTTCACGTATATTGCGGAACCATGTGTGAGAAACTTCGTTAAGTGGAATATATGCTTCTAAATCATTATATTCGTCTAACGTTACGAATGCTCCGTGGTCATATATTCGTCTAACTGTTCCTATAACCAGCTCATTTACATCGGGAAGCTGTTTTCTTTTCTTAACCACCGATTTTTCACCCTAGGACTTGCAGTATCTCTGCTTCTATTCGGGCTTTTCCTCCTGTAGGCTTCGCGAGGACGCGGCCGCACAGTAGGCATTTTACCTCCATCGATGCGTGGTCAAAGACTACCTGCTCGTTGCCGCAGTCTGGACAGCGCACGAGTACAAAACGACTTTTAGGAGTTGGAACAAGTATTTTCCGCTTCTTCAAAGCTGCCACCCCGCTAGCTTATGATTTCAAGCTTCCTTAACCTTATACCTTCCCTATGGATCGTATAACCGCATTCTTTGCACTTAAGCTTAAGAACCTGCTTCTTAGTTAGCTTCACTGTAATCTTTTGTTCAGGCTTTCTCTTCGAACCGTAGCCTTTCTGCTTAGCTAAGTACCTTCTCTGACCAGCAGCCAGCGTTCGGCGTTTACCAGGCTTGTATAGCATTACTGTATGCACTGTATATTTCCTGCACTTAGGACAGTAGGTTCGAATTTCCTTAGGGACTTTCATCTTCACACACCAGCCACTCTAAATCTCAACTAAAGAAGGCTATAAATTCTAACTTATAAATATGTTGGATTTTTAAATAAGCGTGAAAAAGGAGAGATTATATTTTAGTAAGATTACGCTCTACTGTTAGGGGTAAAGGGTAGAATAATGAACATAGCAGAGGTAACAAGTGCTTTAGCCAGGGAATTAGAAACAAGCGAGCTAGAACCCTTAGACGAAAATTTCTACAAAGAAGCCTTAAACTTATTGAAAAGTTTGAGGGAAAGCATGGAAACCGATATTTTTGCAGACTATGAATATCGAGTAATAGTCTCATCTCTCAGAAAAATTTTCTTATTACGCATAAAAAAGCTAGTAAACAGTATCTTAGAGCAGGGAACAGTTCCGGACATAGAGTTACCTGAAGAGGAAAGAAAAATAGCTGAACAATTAATTGAAGTCGTAAGGTTCTTTCAAGGTGAACTAAAAGAAGAATCTGTAGAAAAAAGGGTTGAGGCTCGAGGAATAACGACGCATGCGAAAGAGGAGGAAGACAGAGGGCATACAGAAAACTTACAAAAGGAAGAAAGGAAGCAGCGACCAATTATAAAGCAAGGCGTACTTGTAATCTTCTCAAAACCGTATTCAAAAATACTAATTGAAGGACTTCCTCTCGGCCCCTTCTCCAGCGGAGACTTGGCTTTCATACCCCGTCGGCTCGCAGAAGAATTACGCGAAAAGGGGATAGTAGATATATTAGAGGAATCTAGCTTAGTAGAAAACACTGGATAAGGCGTCTAAAACCTTAATTTCTGCCCCATTACCGATCAAATATGCTACTAGATACAATGGAAGCTCCATAACGCCCTCGAAATCTGGCGGAAATATACGATCCAGCACCTTCTCAGGGGGATTTTTCAGCATCACCCTTACCTTTCTATCCCCTAGCACGGCAGAAGCTCTAATCACGTCCTTATTTTCAAGCTCATCAACGCTTATTTTATAAACTTGAAGGCCTGTTTTTCCGTGAAGACTCCCCGGAAGCCTAATCAGCCTTTTAATATCAATAGTAACGCGCTCGTCTATTTTAACTCCTTCCTTTTCAGCGATTATCTCAAGGATCTTTGAAATTTCTCGCCGAGAAAACGTGACAACGCTTAAGTCTCCCGTCTTCTCTAACGCTTTTTTCATTTCATCGAAGTATCTCAGCTTTCTTGGATTTATCACTCTGCTAACTTCTGCTTCGTCGGCGGCTAAAAGCCAGAACAGCAGGTATCTAGCTATACGGCCATGCCATCCAGGCATTTCTGGATCGACGCTAACTTTAAAAACGCGGGGACTAGCCTGAACTGTAAAAGCTTCTGGAACAAGTCCAACTCCTCTAACGTAATCAGAAATTTCCCGCCTAAGATCCTGATCCATGCTTCTTACAGCTTCGCTTTCAACATGCACATGAAACCCGCGGTGGCCCGAGAAAGTGACATACAGCTCATCCTGAGAAAAGCCAAAATCGTTGAGGAGAAAATCAATGAGCTTAATGACTTCATCTCTAGCCACGCTTAAACAGGTATTGCACACCCAAGTTTTACGCTTAATATTCTCATTTCCGCAGTGAGGACAGGCGCTAATAGCGCCTCTCCCGCTCGCCCCACACTTAGGGCAAAGCCAGGAATCATGATAAACCTTACAAGGAGTATCAATATGATCAACATCTATGTCAAAAATGAGATCGGCGCCAAGCCACTCCTTCTCATCCATCGTCTCCGCGCTCGGAAAACGATAATATGCAGACGAGTAGAAGGCGTGCTGAGGAACCTTTTCCACGAGATATTTACGGAACTCCTCGGCGTCTCTAAAGGATACGTGGCGAATCATGCCCTTTCCGCGGAAAAAGGTGAATCCGAATTCCCTGTTCTCTAGGCTTGAAGGAGCATCTATTCTTTCTGAATATCGCTGATAATACCATCTAAAAGCTTTCATCATAAACTGCAGGTTTCTGTCAGGCGAGTTCTTCATATTCTACTCTGCCCTTTCGCAACATTAACCTGTAAAACTGAAGCGGATGCTTCACACCCCTGCACTTCCACCTGCAAAGCCCGAGAGAACGCATATTCTCACATTTAAATGGGGTATATTTAGTTTTCGAACCTCTAAGTCCAGCAATATGTTCTACCTGATAACGTGCAATATCTTCCCTAAAATCTGGTGCAGCCCTAAAAATCTCTATAATCTCGTCTACAGTTTTACCGATATTAAGGAGGAAGGATGCTAACGCGAATCTCGCGCTGTGCGACAAGTTCTTGCCAGCCAAAGCCTCTTCTAGAAGAGCCCTCATACATGGAGGAAAAGCGTCCTCAGGCCTATCAACCTTAGCCACGCGAGGAAGCTCCATCTTAGCCTTGGCCTCCTCCCACTCACGCTTGATTTCATTAACTTTCTCTACAAAAAGCTCAGGAGCACTGGAAGGCGGCGGCGAGAGACAGCGTGATTCAACGTACTTCTTCACAGCCTCCTCTACAAGCCTAGAAATCTCGTGTATCGTAACTGGAACCCACCCATCTTTTACAGGCTTATTCACGATTTTCCACATTCCCCTATACTCTGGAACATACGGAACATAATCAACAAAGTATATCTGATAATCGTAGACAAAGGGACCTACTCGCTCACTATATCTTCTAATACGCCAATTAAAGCTCCTCATAACTATGTACAAAATCTTTTCTTCCTCCTCGTTCCTTAAAAAATAGGTTACGCGTTTCCCCTCAGAAGTAGCGTATCTCCTTGTGAGAAGCTTATCCCTGATGAACCGAAGCATAACTAGAGACACCGGAAACGAGAGTATCTCAACATCCAAGTCTCTTGCAAGCTCTATTCTAACCCTTCTTCCGATAGCGCTCCTAATTCTCTCAGCAGCCAGGTCGACTATTTCACACCCTACTTCATCGCTTAAGTCTTCTAGAGTTAACCCTATAGAACGTACATATTCCTGTGTTTCCCTTAAAAATGGATACTTAGCTAAGTCTTCCTTAGAAAGAAGAACGGGTTTACTCTCCATCTAAGCCTTACTACACCTCAGCTTCTACCCTCGGTGCCAGGAAGAACCTAAGCACTCCACCGCCAGTAATATCGAAGCTCAAGGAAAGCGGTTTGTTAGACGAGAACTCCACAGTTACTATATCACTCACCCGTGAAGCCTTCTTCAGCATATCAAGCAGGTAATCTATGCCGTAAGACGCTTTCTGTGGAGGTTCGTTTACCTCATATTCCAGTAGGCTGCCCGCGTCTAGGGAAAATCTCGCCTCAACTTCTCCCTTGTCGCTCCTGGCAAAAAGCTTTAGAAGCTCCTCCTCGCCGACAAACCTGACTGTATCGCTGACTAGCTTAGCGTCGTTCATTGCGTCCTTTAATGTGTCGCTTAGCATCTTAGCTAGCACCTTGAACTCTACCTTTGGAGTGGGATATTCCTCACCTGCTATGTCAATGAGCGGAAGAGAGAATATCCTCTCCGCCTTGCCCGACAAGACAACTTTTAAACGCCCCTCCTCAGCTGTAAAAATAACTCTATCGTCACTCTTACCTCTCTTCAGTACGTCGTTAAGTTCATCGAAGTTAACCCCTATTTTAACCTTCTCCTCGCCCTCTCCTATCTCGACAACGTACTCGTCGAAAGCCTCCCTAGGCATGAAAAGGTCGACCATAGCTACACGTGACGGGTCAAGCGCCCTCAGCCTAAGCCCTTCCTCATCTGCTATAAAATTGGCCTCGGTAATAAGCGCAGCAAGGCTCTGAACAATGTACTTCCACTCCCTGGCATCTGGGAAGGCAAATTTAACTACCACTTCTAACCCCCTCGGAAATAATCCCCTAAAAAGATATTAAACTATCTTTTTTAATGGTCAAAGAAGCGTGGGGAGGAAGAAACCAACCAAAGCATTCAAAACCCATATAAGGAACGCTATAAACGCAGCTCCTAGCCACCCGACACCGAACATTTGTTTTAAAACCCATAGCCAAACAATAAAGGCTATAAATCCTCCGATAAGTGGAATGTGTATAATAGCGAATATAGTGTAAACGATCTTTCCCAGAAGCGCCGTAAGTAGGGCACCGCCTATATTCTCTCTCTTCTGCTTCCCTGGATAGATCTTCACAGCAATGTATATCACGATAGCCGAAACAAGCCACATAATGAGAAACTCGATAACTCGGTTCAGAGTTATAGAACCTATTTCCATTTTTTAATCACCAAAATATATAGGCATCATCTCTTTTAAACTTAAGCCAGTCCAGAAAATAGAACTGCAAAAAGTAGCAACATAGGAAAATTATCCCTAAATTCTCTTTAGACATAATAGAGATAGAAATGGCGCCCCGGCCGGGATTTGAACCCGGGATTTCGCCGTGGATTCTACTCGAATCCGGCTCTGGCGGGTGACAGCCGCCCATACTAGACCGGGCTATACTACCGGGGCCACATTTTAGGCTAATGATTTTTGTATGTAGAGGGTTATAAATTTCTCGCTTATCTAGCTGTGAATGTTAACCCAAGAAACCTTATATTATGTGCCTAAGAAATAATTCTAGTGATGACTAAGCTGCTCTGAGATAGTGATGAGTGGTATTACCGCTGATACTTTTTCGAGGGTAAACAATATAGGTTAGCGGGAAATATGAGATTTTGTGGGCCCGTGGCCTAGACTGGTTATGGCGCCCGGCTGATAACCGGGAGGTCGCGGGTTCGAGTCCCGCCGGGCCCACCATCATGGTGAGGGTCTTGGTTTTCGTGCTTGTCGCACCAAGGCGCTTTAAGAGGCTTGCAGAGCTTTTTAATTTTAAGTTTGTAAGCGCCGAGAACGGTGCGGAGCTTTTGCCTGCTCTTAGGCTTGCTTTAAGTTTTAAGCCTAAAACTATTTTTGCGGCTAAGGGACTCGTAGAAGAGATAGAAGATGAATATAGGAGATTCAAGTATGAGATCCCTATTCCTCTTATAATTGAAGTAGATTTGCCTGAAGACTTAACTGCAATTTTGTTGAGCGATGAACACAACTGAATAAGATGTTAGAAGATATTATGTCAATATTATCCTATTATTTTCGCTATTAGAGATTTTCAAGCCGTATTATTCTCTTTTCTATATTTTACAAACGGTGACTAAATGAGTAGAAAATACATGGCACCAATGCTTACGGCTCTGATAGTTCTGGGATTACTAGTGAATCTAGCTTATCAGCAACCTAATACAGAGCCATTATACTATGCACGCATCGACTATATCTTAAAGGCAAAAGACTCCGGCAGCTTTAATCTGAACGAAGGAGCGGTCGCCGAAATCACTGCGCCACCCGAGCCAGCAGGCTATGAGCTTATGTACCTCGAAGCAAAGTTTGGCGATGAGGGTCTACCTAAAAATATCGTTCCTGTAATGTATGATCATATAAGAGAAGATAAGGGAAAGATAACTTCATTGATAAGCAGCAGCGGAGAGATCAAAATAGCATGTAAAAGCGGTAACGCGTCGTTTAATGCAATTGTAGAGGCAGTATATGTTAAAACTTTATGGATGCCTATAAAAGGGGATGAGCTGAAGATTAACGTAGAGGAGCCTGAGGAGCCATTCAACTTTAAAGACATGATCGTCAGAGTTACAATTGAGAACTACGCTCCCTACGCTATCAGCGGCGTTATCGCGCCGTCAGGGATAGACCTGCTGTCTCTATCCACTCAGGAGCAGCTGCCTCCAGAAGCCATAGAAATCGACCCAAAGCATCTATACATATCCGGAGAAGCACTTCAGTCAGGAGTATATCACGTTAAGCTCCTTAAAGGAGAAAAATACATCCTACCATCAGCGTTCATAGCTATACATGAGAGGTTCATTAATGAGACAGTGGGAGCCAATAGAGCCAAGACTTTCACAATTAAAAGCAGGAAGGGATGGAAATATTTAGGCAGTATAGTTATACTTTTCAGTCTTGGTATGCCTAAAAACGAGAAAACCGCTATTAAACTAGAAGCTCAGCTAGTAGATTATGTGTATTTCAAGGATGAGTTAATACACATCGAGGGTGCATCGTTCCTTATACCTCCACTGGACATGAAGTTCTGGCTGAAAGCCTTCATAGTTTTCGGCGACAGCTTTAAGGTGGATAATCACATGTCCTCCCAGCTTAACGTAATTTATATTCCCATAATGATAAAGGAGGCTGGAGAATGGACCCCAGAAGGAGTCTTTATAAACATCAAAGAGACCGACCTTAAAGACGTGACGATGGCTTATGCTGTGGTCCAGCTGCCGAGCTACGGCACCATAGAGGACGTAGTAACGCCAAGCGGAGAAAGCTTCGGAGAATACGCGTCAGCGCTCAAGCCGTGGTACACTCAGCTTCGAAGCATGGGTGTAAACGATCACGAGGCCTTTATACAGGTGAAGTCTAGGGGAGCTATAGAAGCGGGCCAATACTTTTTCAAAGTTGACTGGAAGCCTGTAACAATAGTAGCTGTGGATAGCAATAGGCGCCCGCTGAAGCAGGCACTGGTGGAAGTCAAGGGTCCCGCCAGTTTTACCGTAACTACAGATAATGAAGGAAAAGCAAAGGTTAAATTATACATTCCTGGCGAGTACAAGGTTTCAATTAAATTCCACGGCGTAGAGGTTGGAAGCTCCGTTATAGGAACAATAACCGATACAGAGCTGCGTGTAGAATGTGAAGTCTATGAGCTTAAAATAGTGACGCAAAATGCGCTTGGACAAGCTCTGGGTGGAACCGAGGTTAGCTTAATTCTCGGCGATAAGGTGCTTTACACAGGTGAAACGAATGATAAGGGCATTGTGGTCTTCGACCAGGTACCTAAGGGCGCTTATATTGTTCAGGCTGTGTATAAACGCATTGAGAAAGTACAAGACATTGAAGTTACAAAGAATGAAGTAGTACAGATAAAGCTGGATATGCTTTTCGAAATACCATATTTAGGCTTTGCAGTTAGTACGGTTGAAGCCGCCTCTATGGTTTTTGCCATAGGAGCGATACTAACTCTGCTTTTATTCAAGAGAACAGGGAGAAGAAAGGAAGAAACCGAAGAAGAGCTAGAGGTAGAAGTTGAGGAATACGGCTAAAATTTTTATGTAATCTTTTCTCCTTTTTCTATTCTTTTTTATGGAAATAGTAATTAAAAGCTGAAGTATGAGAAGTTTAAATATCAATTATTGTTCAAATAATTTATGCGGATGCATGGCGGAGTTACGTCGCAAACTAAGGAAATATCAGAAGTTGAAATTAAGTCAGATAAGATCGACGAATTTTTTGACTTTCTTCGTAAGAACCTTAATAATATCCTTGGTTCAACAATTGAAGGTACCTTACAAGTAAGCTATGAAGGTAAACCGGGAATACTTATTATGGGTAGCTATGGTACGATTAGATATGAAATACTCGTAGTGTGCACGGATAAAATTCAGTATCGGGTTACGGCCTGGGGCCCCGAATCCGAAAACTATGTATCCCAGCTTTCCCTGCAACTTGAAAGGCTAGTACATCTCTTCGCGGAAGGAGAAGGGAAAGGCATTATATATTTCGTCTTTGTGCCAGGGAAGAGTTTAATTCCAGCTAAGGCTGAGTCAAAAACAATACACTTTGTTCAAAAACTTTTACTCGGAAATATGGTATTCCTTTTTGCAATATCAATAATGCTTTCATACATATTCTTTTTGATATTTGGACCTTTCTACACCCCCATAGCGCTAGTAATCGCCCAAATACCTCTACTCTTCATTGCTCCTTGGATAGTTTCGGCTGTTATGGGCGACTGGAGGATAGACGAAAGGCACGGCAATGTATTCATAGTTGGCGTTAAAATACCTTTTGAAAAATATCACTACATCTTAGAGAAATATTTCATACCAAGCAAATATCTTATTAAAAGAAAACTATATGAAGGGTTTCAAAAAGACACTATAGATCCATTATATGTAAAATCTTTAATGTCAAATTATGAGTTAGACCCGTCTGAAATAGAAATTGAAATCAAAAGATATCCTATTTATGAGATTATAAAGGAAGTTGCAGCCAAATTTAAAATTAGAACACCAAAAATATATTTGTCAAATATCCTGATACCTAACGCAGCCGCTACAGGGCTTTATCCACTCTCGTCTGCGGTTTTTATAACTTCAGGACTACTTGTTAAGCTTGATATAGACGAGATAAGGGCGGTTATAGGACACGAGTTTAGTCATCTCAAAAATAGGGATGTTCTTCTATTTTTCCTTTTAGGAACTATAGAATACTTTACAAGAGTCTACTTAGTATTAACTTGGCTTCTCTACTTGCCAGGTCCTTTCAGCATGTTCTATCTTATTGTCTCCTTGACTGCCTTCTTCTTTCTAGCTAAGTCTATTGAAGCAAGGGCTGACATCGATTCTGCCGAAAAACTCGGCTTAGCTGGTAAACTAGCTACGGCTCTAAGGAAGATAGGTTATACAAGAATAGCTATGGAGAAAACTTTATCTGGCCGCCTAATCGCCTGGCTCGCATGGAGACCGCATCCTCCCACGCTTTTTAGGATAGAGGTTCTAGAAAAAATTGCGGCTGGAAAGGCGAGATACAAGTCTCCATGGATAGCGTCTCTCAAGCTCTGCTTAAAAGACTTCTGGCACACCCTACTATCCTTATAGAGGGGGGATGATAATGGTTGCTGGGCTTCTAGTTGAAGACCTTGCAGAAGGGCTTCTAGTTAGGCTAGGCTACGTTATAAAGGAGAGGCGCAAAAAGATAGTTTTTGAAGGGGTCGAAGTAGCAGAAATAGATTACTTAGCCGAAAAAGAAGGCGAGAAATACGTTGTCGAAGTTAAGGCTGGCCGCATATCAGTGAACGATGTAAGGCAAGTGTATACCAACTCTGTTTTAGTTAACGCAAGGCCTATGATAATTGCTAGGGGATATTCAAATGCTTCGGCAAAGGTTACTGCTGAAAAGTTAGGTGTAGAGGTTTTAACTCTCGACGAATACTTACAGATAGTATCAATAGATGAATTATCGGCTATTCTCGAGAGCGTGGTATTATCTACACTTTCAAAGCTTCTCCTGGCGGGGTCAAGTTTGCCTGAAAATATAGATGAAGAAGCACTATCTGCGATAGCGAGCTCGAAAACCTACGAGGAGCTAAAGGCTAGGTTAAAGAATCCCAACAAAATCATTAGCGAGTTCAGAAGATTAGGAGTGTTTACTCTATCCGGCGATTTTAATGTTTTAAGAGTTCAAGCCGAGATAGCGCTTCAAAAACTTCGCCTATTCAAGATAGAGAAGCGGCTGAAGGAGATGGAAGAAAAAATATCGCAATAATAATACCTCCATATTACTTCGCATAAGCAGATCTTAGGCTCATTAACTAGTTGTCTGTGGTATGCATGGGTGTAGAGTATTGGCATCCTATAGTACTGTTAAAAGTTCAATTGAAATGCTTGATAGCCTGATAATGCGACGTGACGTGCCTGACGATGTTAGGCTGAAACTTGTTCAGCTCAAAAAAAGTCTACTAGACATTACCGACGAACTGGTCTGGACTAGAAGTAAAGCCAGGGAAATGGCTTTCATAGTGAATGAGCTCACGCGCGGGCTAGGGGTTCCAATAGATAAGGAACTAGCTCGAAGAAGCTTCTACATTGAAGCTAGCATTCTTTACGAGTCCGGTAAGCCAAAAGTAAAGATAGAAAAGATGCTTTAGCTTCTGACAATTTTAAAGCCTCTGGATTCTAAATAGGGTAAAAACAAATCTCTTTGTTTTTTATTCATGCCCTTCCAATCCACTATCACTGAAGAAGCATTTTCGACTGTTCTTTCAGCCGCATAATATAGCATTTCGGGCTCTATTTTGTCTAACACGTAGCGTGGAGCAATATGTCCTACAGGCAGCTTGTTCTTGAGCGAAATGCGAGTTATTTTTGGAGCATAATGCGGGCCACCAAGCCCAATAGCAGCATCGTTGCTTTCCCGTCTACTTCTTATGCTTTCTAGAACTGCTTGCGCGATAAGTTCTCCCGCTTTTTCGTTTACCCACTCGTCTTCTGTGCTGCCTATTTCTACAAAGAAAGCTGGAAGTTTGCTGAAATATGGGCCGTGATGTGTTGCCTCGTAGCTGCAGAGCCAACTTTCCAATCCATAGTAAGCCTTCTCGCGGTAAAGAAATTCTAAGACCTTGTACATGCAGGCGGCTGGGGCTGGAGTAAGTTTTTTCGCTTTTCCGCCCAGCTTTACTTCGGACGTCCAGTTTCCGGGAGCGTGTACTGTTAGGGAGGGCAATTTAGCGCGGGCCTCGTGGCGGCTTAGGAAGATAACTACGCTTGCCTCAATTTTTGATTCGAGCCAGTCAGAATATACTAGTTCTTCTTCAATTTTTATGAAGTATACATCTTCTTGTGCTTGAATCTGATTGTGTGGTTCATAGGTTTTAATTCTATCGGTAAGCTTTCTTATGTTATTAGCTATATTTATGCTCGCCTTATCTATAGTTGAGTATACAAGGGCAACTTTCCGCATTTCAACCGTTCACTGTGAGAGCTTATTTTAAGTTATCGTGGTGGGAGGACACTGTAAATAAACCAGATGATAATAGAGATGAGAAGGGTTGAAATATGGTGCTGAAGAAGAGGCTGGTTATGCCTATATTAATAAGCGTCGTGTTAGGTTCTCTTACTCTCTCTTTGTGCGCGTTTTCATCGTCGGGCGGGGTCTACTACGAATATAATGTAACGTTCGTGTATTATGGAGGGGAAAACACCTCAAAGACGGTTAATATAGGTCCGCAAGATTTGAAGCTTATTTTAGTTCCGTCTATCGAAGGCTGGCAGCAGCCCGTGAATTATACTTTATATGTTAATGGTAAAACATTGTCTTCGCAAATTGTGATAGACGATGACGGAAACAGAGTTATTAACGTCGAAGATCCCTTAACTATCCCTCCAAATGGGACACTAAAAATTACTCTGCTACAGACGGTCTATGTTGAAAGTCCTCCGCCTTTTGGAAGTAGAAAAAGATATGACAGGCTCGTAGTCGACATAGATACATCTCGGGAAGAAACTTATGTAAGCGGATTCTGGTTTGACGACGTAAATCATACTTTAGAGAATTTAGCAAATCAGCTCTGGAAATATTCAGGTGAAGACCCGGAGAAATACGTTCTAGAGGTTATAAAATGGGTTGTAACCAATATCGAGTATGACAAAATAAGCACAGCTCCACCTGTTCGTCCAGTTGATGTAGTAAAGCTAAAACGTGGGGCATGTGGTGAACGTGCGGCTCTAGTAACGGCTTTACTCAGATATAAGGGAATACCCTCTTATTTATATATCGCGCTCTATTACGACAAAAATATCTATGCCAACATGTCTTCTAGAGTGATTTACGAGCATGCTGGCTTACATGTATTCTCGTTTGTTATAAATAATGAGGGCGGCTTCGTAATAGACACGACGCTACCCCTAACAAAGCCAGAGATACCACAGTCGGCGATTACGCAGCCTCTCGTCAATGCTGGGGACAACATTATAATCATTGGAAGATTCGTTGGCTCAAAAAATACAACGCTGAGCGATTATTTGGAGGTCTACTCAGACAAGTACATTGTTACTTTAAGAAGGCTAAGCGTTAAAGGTTATGATAATCTAGGCTTTCTCATTTACGCAGCTACAGCTATAACTGCACTGATAATTATCATATTTCTGTATGCAAGAGCCCTGAAGCTCACTTAAGCCTTCTTCCGCAGTATGGGCATACCGTATGAAGATCTCCGAAGGGCAGCTCTCTTCCGCAGTATGGGCATCGCTTCTTTTCTATTTGTGGTTTTGCAGGAGATATTGAAGGGGTGGCATAGGGTTTCGGAGTTATCTGTTGGGGAGCGGTCGGCTGGGTTTGCCTAGGAATGGCAGCGGATGGATGACTGGTTGAGGGGCGTAGCTGGGGCTGCTGAACGGTCTCGCGCGTTATTGGTGTACCTCTCTGGATGGGTATGGTTTGAGGGCTGGGAGTTTGCGGTTTAGTCTGAATCTGGGGAAGTCTTTGTCCTGGAACTTGTTGTGGGGACATTTGCGGCTGAATTCGCGAAGGAGCGACTTGTTGTGGTAGCTGTGGCGTTATAGGAGCTGCTGGCTGTGGCTGAATCTGCTTGGGCATTGCGCTTTCTGTTAAACGTGTCAGTGCGTCGACTAGCCTAAAATACAGGTACGCGGTATAGGCTTTAACGACGAGGAATACGGAGAGAGAAATAGAAATCGTTAATATAGCAATAGATAGGAGCGAAGGTGGCGCCATTATAATCTGATTAATAGCTGTAGGATCTATGGAAGGTGAAGTGGCGAGAGCCTGCAGAATTGGAGCTAAAAAAGCCGCTATAACGCCAACAACAAGTATTATGTAAGCGTTTCTTAGCATACGGTCTCTTACAGCTCTATAATTTGGAGTTCTGGTACTGATTTTTCTGGGGTCTTTCGGCAACCTACTACCTTTCTTACTTTTCTTTCGTTTAAATACCATAAAGTATCACCTTTTTGCGCCTCACGTCTAGCCTGTCATTCATCAGGTCATAGCTTGGACCTTTCTTCATCGGCGCTCTATCCCTATACCAAAGACTTGAATGGTATAAATTAGTTTATCACTTAAGGATGGCTAATTTCTAACGGGGCTCCGCTCAGGTGCTGTCAACTTAAGAGCTTATTAGTGGGCCCGCTCTCTGGCACATGCAATGCAAACAGAAGCATTCGTGCTCCGAGAGCGGACCCCGCTAGAAGTAACGCTCTACGCAATATATCTCTATCTCTCAGGCCTAAGCCTAAGGCAAACGGCTAGAACCCTAAGAGCCATAGGCATAAGCAGAAGCCACGAAGCAGTGAGGCGCTGGATCCACAGGCTAGCCAGCAGAGCGCAGCAGCTCATACTGCGCGAGCATGCGCGCGCAGCCATAGTGGACGAAACCGCGGTCAACGTGGGCGGCAAGCAGGTGTGGCTCTGGCTCGCAATAGAGCCGGAGCGCAAAGCAGTCCTAGCCGTGATGCTCACCCCTACGCGGAACGCCTTCATAGCCTACAGCCTATTCAGAGACCTGCGGTGGCGCGGCGTCGGGCACGTAGTCACCGACGGCGCGCGCTGGTACGCGCTCGCCGCCGAGTGGGCCAGGCTCCGGCACAGCGTTGTGCGGGGAGGCGTGCGGAGCTATGTTGAGCGGTTCGCCGGGGCCGTTAAGGACGGGCTGAGGGGCTTTGACTGCTATTTTCCCTCGCTGCGGCGCCTGCCGGGGTCTGCGCCTCGCCTCGTCTACGCTTGGGCCGGCTTCTACAACTACGTTAGGGTGCACTTGAGCTTCGGGGAGCCTCCCCGCCCTCTGCCCGGCGCCTGCGAGCTAGAGAGGCTTAAAGCCCTAGCCCTAAAGGAGGTATTAAGTTGACAGCGCCCTTCGCTCATACCTGCATGTATTTATAGCTGAATGTTTATGAAGGGTGTTTGAGGAAAATGCTATTAGAAAAAATATCCTTAAAAAGTGAGAAACAACGTTTACTAATTGCCGCGTTAAAAAGTAATGAAGTGGGCACAGTATATGCTTTCGGCCCCAAAGGTGTAGGAAAAACTTTTTTAAATCTTCTCTTCGGCCTCGACTCCGTAATAAGGGGCGTTTACGATGTTTTCTTTATAGTGACACCGAGACCTGACGGAAAATGGTACGTGGATTTTCTATGTAGGATTGCGAACAAGTATGATTGCGGCGATGTCGTAAAAAAAGCAATTAAAGACGGGAAAATCCGAGTGCTTTCAAGGGCTATAAACTTTACTGAGGAAGTGCCTGATGCTATACTTTTTATCGATGATGTTCACTTATTCCCTTTACCGGAGGTCATGGATATTTTGTGGGTATATAATGGGCGAATAAAACTTGCCATGGCCGCTGATTTTACATTTGAAAGTAATGCAAATAGCATTGGATGGATATTGAGGAGAGTTTTACATAACGAAAGTAGCACGGTAATAGTTGACTTCGGATTTGACGACATAGTGGACCCGGTAATAAAGCAAAACCTGCGCGTAACAATGGAAATGGTGATGAGAAGTCGAGTTTTAAGTGAGGATGAGCAGAAAGTTCAGAATATAGCGTACTGCTACGCGCCTGATACGGATATAATCACTGTTCTATCTTTGAAAAAAATAAAGGAAAGCTTAGAAATTGAAAAAGTCCCTGATGCGTTAGTAGTAGTGAAGGAAGGTTTTCTCGGAAGGCTTATAGGAAAAGAGGGGAGGCGCATAGGACTAATAGAAAAGGAGGCGGGAATGTCGCTAAGAGCAATAGAGTTCACCCTTAATTTCGGGAGAATAATTAGGGCTCTTCATCCATATCCATGGATAGAAAAGCATATCAACAAGATAGATGTAGTAGGAGGCTTAGTAACCGTTAGAATAGACTATAAGGATTATCAGAGATTCGCTGGAAAAGATCTGAAATACTTGCGCTTTCTAAACGAAGCTTTCAGAGCACTTCTAGGCCTCGGCTTAAAGGTTGAATATAAAAGAGCGGAAAAGACAAAAAGAAAGAGGAAAAGGCAAAAATGATTCCGCAACGAATCAGCACTTTAATAGTTGCCGAGAAGCCAGGTGTAGCGAAGGCTTTCGCCGAATTTCTCTCGGACAATAGGTACAGAGAAATTAAGTATGGCTGCGCAAAAATCTATGTATTCCGATATAAGGGAGAATTATGGGCGTCCATAGGGCTCCGCGGACACCTCATGGACTTTGACTTTCCTGAAGAATATAATTCCTGGCAAAAAGTCAATCCCCGCCAGCTTTTCTTTATAAAACCCATAAGAAAGACAAGGAGAGAAGCATGGGGATATGTTAAAGCGTTGAAGCTCCTAGCTTCTCGAGCTTCCAGAATAATTCTGGCTCCAGATGCTGACGTAGAAGGAGAAAGCATAGGTTTCGAAGCGATGACTATAATTTCCCGAGTTAATCCGAACGCTACCTTTGAAAGAGCATGGTTTAACGCCGTAACCCGACACGACATACTGCAAGCCATAAATAATTTAAGAAAACCAAATCCAAACCTTGCCAACAAAGCCTTTGCTAGAATGGTTGCCGACTTAACTATTGGAGCCGCGTTCACACGAGCGCTTACTCTAATAGCTGAAAAAGGAGGAGCTAAACTTCCGCGGGGTCGGTTTATTAGTTACGGGCCTTGCCAGACTCCCGTTCTATATCTGGTGGTAAAGCGCGCCTTAGAGCGGGAGAATTTTAAATCTAAGAAGTATTATGTGATTGAGGCTCTTCTTGAAGCTGAGGGACAGCAGTTTAAAGCTACGTATGCAGGCGGAAAGTTCGACAAAAAGGAAGAAGCCGAAAAAGTTTATCGCAAGGTAAAAAATGCAAAACATGGAACAGTTTCGGACTCACATTATGACAGCGTAGAGATAAACCCCCCAGTTCCGCTTAACACAGTTGAGTTAGAGAAAAGAGCAAGCAACTTCTTAAACATTCGATCCAAGCAAGCTCTAGCTATAGCTGAGGACCTCTACCAGAACGGATTAATCTCCTACCCACGAACAGACACTAACATCTACCCCCCCACTATAAATCTTAGGCAAATAGCAAGCCAGTTCCTCGATCATCCAGAGATCGGCGTCTATGTACGCAGAGAAATACTTTCAAGAAAAATTAAGCCAACAAGAGGAAAAGAGGATGACGGGGCCCATCCCCCCATATATCCAACGAGGTACGCATCTAGGAGCTTCGTGAAAACTCATTTCGGCGAAAAGGGATGGAAACTTTACGACTTCGTAGTAAGGCATTTCCTAGCAACGCTTAGCCCGCCTGCTGTGCAGGAAAAGCAAGCATTAAAGATAGATATAAATGAAGTGCCTTTTGAGGCAACGGGATCTAGGCTGCTTGATGAGGGCTTCTATGAGGTTTATCACTATAGTAAGCCGAGTGATTCTCCGCTTCCATACCTCGTAAAAGGCGATATCGTAAAAGTATTAGAGATTTCAGTTGTAGAAAAGAAAACTAAGCCTCCGCCCTACTTATCTGAGGCTGAGCTTTTACGTCTTATGAAAAAATATGGGATAGGAACGGATGCTACGATGCAAGATCACATCCACACGAACCTGAAGAGAAAATATTTCATTATAAAAAATAAGAGGTGTATTCCCACCGAGCTAGGCAAAAATTTAGCAGTTATTCTCCACGAGACTGTTCCAGAAATAGTGCTTCCCGAAGTTAGAGGTAAAATGGAGAAAAAGCTTGTGCTCATAGCGCGAGGAGAAAGGGAACCCGGCGAGGTAGTTGGCGAAATAAAGGAAGAATTTCTCGAATACTATGATAGGCTCCTAGAAAATAGGGATAAAATTGCAGAAAAAATTGTTAAAGCTATAAATAATGTTTACGCAAAATATCATTCAAAAAGAAAAATTAGTGCTAAGAGAAAGTATAGGTATGTGAGAAAACATTAACTAGACCTTTATTTGTAAAAAATATGTGATTATTTTGTCAGAGGCCATAAAAAAATACATTATTGGAACTTATGTTATCACGTTCGTCTATAGACAGCAGAAAGAAGGCGGGGTTTTACGGTATATTTCCATAAGACCCCTGTCTCCTTATGATGCTGAGTTCTTAAAAACAATGATAGAAATTCCGCTTGACTGGAGCTTCGAAAAAAGCTCCGGAACTGTTAAGTTTTGGCCGCAAACTATTAGTGAAAAAATAAGCAGCGATATAGAAAAGACTGTTATTACGCAACTCTTTAGAATAGTGCCTGAAATCCGGAGAGAACTTTCTGAAAAGACATTAATCGAGAAACTCGTTGAAAAAGGCTGGTTAGTGTTAGTACAGAACAAAATCATCATAGGTAGAAAGTCTCTTGAAGTGAATGGATATGAAGGATATATTGAAGTTATTCTCGAAAAGAATGAAGCATGGTATGTTATGCATGTTAAAATTAAAATAATAGAGTCCGACTTTAGCAAATATCGTCGTATAAGACTGCGCCTACAAGAATTACTGAGGGGTAAAATGGACGACCAGTATCCTTTCCTCACATTAGAAGTAGAACTAGGTGAGTACATTGTTCCCGAAATTCTGAAAAAACTAGATGAAATCTACGATAAAGTGCGCGGTGTAGTGCTTGGCTGAAACCCAAGTAGTTATAATTGCGCACAATGACCTTGACGGCATAGCCGCCGCCTCAGTGATATATCGAGCATTAAAACTTAGAGGAGCTAAAATTAAGCTACTATATAGCCAGCCTCATTCAATCGAAAAAATACTATTAATGGCGTCAAAACCTAAGCTTCCTTCAAAGATCTATGTAGTAGACATAGCGTTCAACGAAAGCGCCAAAGAAAAATTGTTGAACAGCTTAAAAGAGCTTGCAAAGCGTAATGTTAAAATAGTATGGATAGACCATCACCCCTCAACAATTAGGTTTGCTCGTGAACTGAAAGAATCTGGAGTAGAAGTTCATGTAGCATCAACACTTTCTGTGGCGCCTATCGTGCGGAAAATCTTTTTAGAAAAAACTGACGACCCAGAATTTTACGAAAAAATCTTAATGCTTGGTGAAGCTGGAGACAGAGCAAGAACTTTGAGACAGAATAAAGCGTTATCCGAAATATATGAATCTGTATCTTTTGCATTAGAGGAAGATCCAATGGACTTCGAACTACGCCAGCACTTAACTAGGCTCTGGGGAGAGAAAAAACAGCTCATCGACGACTTAATAGCGTTAAAGGCTGAAAAGGGTAAAAAAAGGTACGACGAAATCGTGAGTGTTGCGCAGAATCACGTAATCGCAGACACATCTAAGCTAAAGATCCTAGACATGACCGGGAAAACTATGAAGGGTTTTTCAGGTCGCCTAGCTGTTGAAACAGTAGAGAAAGAAGGTAAAGTCGTCGCCGTGATGTTGCGCTCCGGCTATGATGAAATGGTAGTAGTTCTAAGAGTACCCAAATCGCTAAATATTAACGCAGGCGAGCTAGCGAGAGAATTAGGATTGAAGCTAAACGGTAGCGGCGGAGGACATCCAAAAGCAGCCGCAGTAAGGCTACCAATATCGAAAAAAATGGACGTAGTAAAACTACTTCTCCAAAAAGTTGGTTAAAAGTGGAGCCCCGGCCGGGGCTCGAACCCGGGACCTGCGGCTCTCCTGCAAGCAGCTACAAGGCCGCCGCTCTGCCAACTGAGCTACCGGGGCTATATATTCTTAGAAGTCTATCTACTTAAAAATTTCACGCCAAGAGATAAGCGTGTCTTTCTTGAGAAGATTTAAATATACACTTGTAACGTGTAA
Source organism: archaeon (assembly GCA_029258735.1). Lineage (GTDB taxonomy): Archaea > Thermoproteota > Thermoprotei > Thermofilales > JAPDKD01 > JAPDKD01. The sequence goes on from JAPDKD010000031.1 coordinate 26,360, forward strand.
AGGCTAGGTGTTTGAATGCCTCGCTGGCAGTATTCGGTCCAGCTGGATCCCATAAGGACGGCGATAGCTTCAGGAAGGGATTTGAGGATATCGTATAAAGTAGCTGTGGAAGTCTTGAACGCTATTCGCGGAAAGCACGTTGACGAAGCCGAAAAAATACTGCTGGGTGTAATACACAAAGAGAGACCAATACCCTTCAAGAGGTATAGCGGAAAAGTAGGTCATCGAAAAGGCGAAGGGTTCGGTCCAGGACGATATCCGGTAAAAGCGGCAGAGAAGATACTTCAAGTCCTCAGAAACGCTAAAAACAATGCGGAAGTTAAGGGGCTCGACATATCTAAGTTGTGGGTTGTTCATGCTGCAGCACATAAAGGAATGAAGATTAGAAAATATATTCCAAGAGCGTTTGGAAGGGCTACACCATACTTTAAACAGCTAGTTCACGTTGAAATAGGCCTAGAAGAAAGGTGATTAAATGGTAACGACTGCGAAAACTTTCCTAGCTCAAGGAAAAAGATACATGCAAGTTAACGAGTTCCTTTCTCATCACCTTTCTAGAGCTGGATACGTAGATGTGCAGCTTATCCGCACGCCTATAGGCACCAGGGTGATAATATATGCGGAGAGGCCAGCGATGGTCATTGGAAAGCGCGGCAGGACTGTGAAAGAGTTGACAGCGATACTTGAGAAGCGCTTCGGAATAGAAAACCCCCAAATAGATGTCGTCGAGATACCTAACCCCGAGCTCAACGCTAAAATTATGGCTTATCGTATCGCCAGGTCTCTGCGTCGAGGCGTCAAGTTTAGGCGTGCAGCTTTCATAGCGCTTAGGCGAATAATGGAGGCAGGCGCGCTCGGTGCTGAGGTTATTATAAGCGGCAAGCTGACGTCGCAGCGAGCGCGAAGCGAGAAATTCACAATGGGGATTATCCTAAAATCCGGGGAGCCGAGAAAGGTTCTCGTCGACGAGGCTGCAATACCTGTCCTTTTAAAGCCGGGAGTCTATGGTGTGAAGGTCCGTATAATGAAACCAATAAAGCTTCCTGATCGAATAGAAATAAAGGCTAAGAAGGAGGAGGTGGAAGCTATTGGCGCTACTTAAACCAAGCGAAATAAGGTCGATGACGCCGGAGGAAAGGAGAAAAAGACTTGCAGAGCTAAGGGCAGAGTTAATAAGGCTAAGAGCGATGGCTGCTAGAGGCACTTTGGACTCTCCGGGCAAAATAAGGGAAGTAAGGCGCGCCATAGCAAGGATACTTACAATAGAAAACGAGGAAAAATTGAAGCAGAAGGAGTAAATGAAAATAACTCCGAAAAACATTCTTCAGCACGAGCTTATAGGGCTAGGGGTTGAAGTAAAGAAATCTACCAACATTTATCAGGTCGGTATAAAGGGCATAGTAATCAATGAAACAATGAAAATGCTCATAATAAAAACTTCTAAGGGCAGAAAAAGAATACCAAAAGAAGGGAGAACTTTCCTGTTTATTCTACCTTCAGGAGAAAAAGTATTAGTTGACGGGAACGCATTATTAGGGCGACCCGAAGACCGCCTTAAAAGGACAACAAGAAAATGGTAACAGCGAAATAAACTTTTAAATAAATGCGATGCTAGTGTGAAGCGGTGGTATGTTTGGCAGCTCAGAAAACAAGGAACATAGGCATTCCCGGCGTGAAGCCGCCTGAAAGAACATGTGATGACCCCTATTGCCCATGGCACGGTACTTTGCCTGTACGCGGCACGTTGATGCGCGTAAAGGTGGAAAAAATAAAGATGAACAAGACGGCTGTAGTTGTTCACGAGTACTTACACTACGTGCCGAAGTACATGCGATACGAGAAGAGAAGGAGGAAAAAACATGCACATTTACCTCCCTGTATAGACGTGGAACCTGGTGATTGGGTTATCATAGGAGAAACGCGGCCAATAGCTAAGTCAGTTTCATTCGTAGTTCTCGGTAAGGTAAAAAGCGGGGGGATGTAATAATGGCGAAAAGAGGTCCAAAAGCAGTAGGAGTATCGTATCGCAGGCATATTCCGCCTGCTGTTTTTATGGAAA
>JAPDKD010000005.1 GCA_029258735.1 archaeon
CGAGGAGGGGCGGGTAGTTTCCTCAGCTACTTCTGAATATCCCCTATATACGCCTCGCGTGGGCTGGACCGAGCAGAACCCTGAGGACTGGTGGCGAGCAACTAAGGAGGCTATTAAAATTCTTCTTAAGACTGCGAGGATTAAGGGCGAGGACGTCGAAGGAGTAGGGCTGACGGGGCAGATGCACGGCCTTGTAACCTTGGATAGAGAGTTTAGTGTTATTAGGCCTGCTATTCTGTGGAACGATCAGCGCACGGGGGAAGAAGCCGAGTATATGAACTCTAAGCTGGGAATCGAGATGCTAGTCTCTATAACGGGGAATATCGCTCACACGGGCTTCACTGCTCCGAAACTGCTGTGGGTTAGGAGGCATGAGCCAGAGAACTTCAGCCGTATCTACAAGTTTGTTCTGCCTAAGGACTACGTTGGCTTCAGGTTTACGGGAGACATCGTTACCGATGTTAACGACGCCTCTGGAACCTCGCTCTTCAACGTTAGGGAGAGGCAATGGGCCGAGGAAATAATTGAGGCCCTAGACCTTCCTTTCGATATTATGCCAGACGTCTTGGAGTCGCCTGAGGTCAGGGGAGAAATATCTGCTGCCGCTGCTGAGGAAACAGGGTTGAGGAAGGGTACGTCTGTGGTGGCAGGGGCTGGGGATCAGGGGGCTGCTGGTGTGGGTGCAGGTGCCATTGAGGAGGGAGTGTTGTCGGTTAATATTGGGACGTCGGGCGTCGTCTTTGCGGGTATAAGCGAGTTTAGGTATGATTCTTTGGGTAGGCTTCATGTTTTTTGTCATGCCGTGCCGAGCGCTTGGCACCTCATGGGTGTCATGCTTTCGGCCGGAGGAAGTTTAAGGTGGTTCAGAGACAATCTAGGTCATTTAGAGAAAGTTGCGGCACGCCTCGCCGGAATGGGAGCATACGACCTGCTTTGCAAGGAGGCTGAGCGTGTTCCGCCTGGGGCTGAGGGGCTGCTTTTCCTTCCCTATCTAGCGGGTGAGAGGACTCCTCATGCAGATCCTCATGCTAGGGGGGTGTTTTTCGGGCTTTCGCTTAAGCACGGAAAGGGCCATATGGTTAGGGCTGTCCTAGAGGGAGTTTGCTATGGTCTTAGGGATTCTCTGGAGCTGATGAAAAGCCTTGGGGTAGAGTTTAGGGAGGTCCGCGTGCTTGGCGGTGGTGCGCGCAGCCTGCTTTGGCGCCAGATTCTTGCTGACGTTTTCGGGCTGAACGTGTACACGATGGAGGTTGATGAAGGATCGTCGTTTGGCGCCGCTATTCTGGCTAGCGTGGGAGTTGGCGCTTACAGCTCGGTTGGGGACGCTGTGCGTAGGTTTGTTAGAACCCGTGACGCCGTTAAATTTAAAGAATCGAATCACAGGGTTTACGAGAAATACTATCGGCTTTACAGGGAGCTTTACCCATTGCTTAGGGATGCTTATAAAAAATTATCTGAAATAGTTTAGTTTATAGGGATTTTTTGAGGAGCTGCCTGATTATTTTCTGGGCTTTTATGGGCGAGTTTTCCGCCACCGCTTTTCTAATGTTTTCCCATCCTATTGCCTCTAGGGTTGCGTATAGTGACTTTATGTTGTATATGCTTTCCTGGACTGCTTGGGCTGGATCGATGTCGAGGGGGAAGAGGTCTAGGCCCATCCATCCCTCGTAGTTTATTTCGTGGAGCCAGTATAGGAGTTCTGCGTATTCTAGGAGGTGGACGCTTCCTGCTATAAGGTCGCTGTCTACGCCTGTGAATATGTCGTTTAGGTGTAGGTGGAAGAGGGCGTTGTATCTGGCTATTAGGGCTATGGTTTCGGGCACGTGTTCTCTGGCCATTTTGGCGTGGGCGTATTCGACGTTTATTCCCACGTTTTCCAGCCCTAGCTCGAGCCTTACGAGTAGGGCTCTGCCGGCTGAGCCTTGGATGAGGTAGGCTTGGGGGTCTTCTATCTTGTATTCTATGGCTATTTTGAGGTCTGGCGCGTATTCGGCTATTTCCCTGATTGATTTTACGTAGTTGTCCCACATTTTGGCGTAGTCTGTGGTGAAGGGGTAGTCGAAGCCTTCTCTGCCGGGCCATATTATCAGTATTTCGGCTCCGAGTTTTCGGGCTATGTCGGCCGCGGCCTTGCATCTCTCGACAGCTTTTCGCCTTGTTTCCTCGTTTAGGGCTGCGAGGGCTCCTTTCTTCCACTGGGGCTCCTGTGAGAGCACTGGGGGTATGCCGACTGCTTTGAGGCCGTGCCTCGCCAAGGCAGCCTTTACTTCGTCTACGTTGTCCTCGTTTACCTCTGCTGGGTAGTGGAATTCTAGGCCTTCTAGACCTTCTACCTTGGCTGCACGTTCTATGCGTTTCACTATGGGCTCATCGGGCCTGTAGCCTTGGGGAGCGAATCTCTCAATGGCTGGGCCGAAGACCCATATACCAGTAGAAAACTTCATCTTCATTGCTCTGCTACCTTGCAATTATAATTATTTATCGTAAGTTGATATAGTTACCGCGTTGCTTTACGATTCAATTTAAATTCACGTTAATTGAAACTATTTTAGGTGACGCTTTTGACTCGTGTAATTCTAGATTATCCGTTTGGTAGAGGCTCTCTCTTTTTAAGGCTTTTTTTCTCGTCGTGTATTTTGGTTTTTTATTTTTACCTTGCTTTTCAGACCGCCGAAGAGTTATTCCACTTGGGCTTTATTTCTTCTTTTGCTGGCTATTTTCTTTTTTCGTTTTTGTTTAGGCGTTGGAAGCTTAGAAAGGCTTTTAAAGAGGTTTTGAAGCGGGGAGAGTATAAGGAGGTTAGAAGAGGAGGTTTTTACGAATTAGCGTATTACTCTTTGCTGTTTTTTACACCCTTTTTCCTTTTTACTTTTCTGGATCCTGTGTTTGCTTTCGGTTGTTTGATGGGGCTCTCCTCCGGTCTTGGATTGTCAGATCTTATTTTTTATCTTTATGTTCGAAATTTAGAAGAAGAATTTAAGGTTAATTTGAGGGCTTTCGTTGAATCTTCGGAGAAAAGAGGATACTATATTTGGGGGCTTATGGCTGAGTAGAATCGGATAGTTTATATTTTACGGGGACTACCCCAAATTTTGTTTTAATGTTTACTTGTATTTCTACACTGCATTTTTCTTTTGAAAAGCAGTTAAGAGGCACGTCTTTCGGAAGCTCCATTGATTCGGTGAATGCCTTGCTTCCGGCTATCTTTAGGCCTTGTGGGAAATTTTTGGATACCTGTCTTATTAGAGTTGGGCCTTTGTAGATGTTATATACTATCATGAGAATTTGTACTCCTTTTTCTTCCCTTGTTGTCATGTTGTATTTTAAATGTAGGATAGGGCGCTGGTTTAGAGTTACGTGGATTTCGGTTAATTTAACTTTGAAGTTTTTTATTGCGTAGACTTCCCGGTACCAGTCGCTGTATAGCGTCCAAAGGTATATGAGTGATAATGCAATAAGTATAATATTTATAACAGCTAGGAGCTGGTTTATCTTCGTATTTTTTTCACCCAAGTATGTTCCTAAGACTAGGAATATCACGGTGAAAGGTAGAGCTGTCAGGAAGCTGAAGAAGACTATGTTTCGGGCTACGACTATCGTCGCTAAGTCGCCAGCTAGTGAACCCATAAAGATGTCTAGGGGTATTCTTACAGCTATGATGGTTAGTATGACCGACATGAAGTATGATGTATAAAAGGTTACGAAGGCTTTACTTAGGTTTGCTATTTCTAGTCCTGTTAGGATACTTGCTAAAAGTAGAAGGAAGAAGTCAAGGGGGGATAAGGTTTCAGCGAATGATATTTTGAATAGGGGGATAGAGCATAAGGTGATTGTAGTTGCCGCGACGAATATATAGTTTAAAGGTTTTTTCAACTTTTAGCGCCTTGCTTTTAGCTTGGGGTTGAATACTTCGTCGAGTGTTTGTCCGATGAGTATGAAGCTCATTGCGAGGAGTGTTATCATTATTCCTGGGGGTATTATCCACCACCACATTAGCTTGAAGAATGCTCCGCTGTACCGCGCGTTGTAGAGCATTCTTCCCCAAGAGGGTACACTTGGGTCACCGAGGTTTAGGAAGCTTAATGCGGCTTCCAACAGTATTGCTCCCGGAACGTTTAATACTAGGGTAATATATATTAGCGGCGTCAGCTGTGGCAGTATGTGCCTAAATATTATATATGTATCGGACGCGCCTACGGCTTTTGCGGCCTCTACGAATAGTCTCTCCCTGAGGGACATTACGAAAGCTCTGCAGTTTCTGGCGAAGCCCATCCAGCTTAGTAAGGCTATGAGTGATATTGTTAGGTAGAGGTTTTTGCCTACGTAAACGCTGACCGCTATTAGCAGTGGAATTACGGGCATAAATAGGAGCGTGTCTGTGAAGAATGTGAGGATTTGATCTACTATTCCGCCTTTATATCCCGCGACTATTCCTACTACTAGGCCTATAGAGACTGAAATTACGGAGGCCAATATGCCTACTAAAAGCGATACTCTTGTGCCATATATAAGGTTCGCGAATAGGTCGGCTCCTAGGTTGTCTGTCCCGAGAAGCCCATACGCTAGTCCCGGTATCCTAAAGTACAGTGGTCCTATAGCCACCGTTATTGTGCTTCTTGGGACGGAGACTATTATTATTTCGAGTTTTAGCTTGTAGGTTCCTTTTTCGCTGAATATTTTTTCGCCTATGTCTTCATAGTCGGCGAAGCCTAGTCTAAGCTTTAGGGCTATATCTCTGGCGTCGAACCTTGCCGGCGGGTCTATCATTGTTTTGTTGTAGGCTATGCTTCTACTGTCGTAGATCAAGTAGCTTTTTCCTTCGGGTGTAACAATGTAGAAAAGAATCTTCGCGTAGCTTCCGGGCTCTCCGTTTATTGTTACTTTATAGGGTATGTTTCCCTCGAATCTCCTAGGCGGGGAATAGGGATATTCGAAGTCATATTCAAGCTGTACTACAGTTTTTGAGACGGCTTCCTCCGGTTTGACTTTAAATATTATCCATCCTGAGCTTTCTTTTTTAACCTGTATCTGGCTCGGTATAGTGTTTTTGAAGTTCCACTCTGCTGCTCCGACATGTACTGCTAGGTTTTCAGGGAGGTCTTTGTATTGCGGGAAGTTTTTGAACCATATTGGCACGGCAAATCGGTCGGCCAGTCCGAGCTCGTCTGGAGAGTGCGGCGAAATTACGTCTGCAAATATTGCTATTAGTACGAAGACTATAAGTATCGTTAGTCCAAATAATCCTTTTTTGTGCTTCATTATGAGCTTTAGTACTTCGACGGCTGCCTTTACTCGGCTCGGCTTTTTGGCCGAATTTTTTACCTTAGTTTTCTGCATCATCTTAGCCTCACCCTCGGATCCACAATTGCAATCACTATGTCAGCAATGTATAGAGATATTACTGTTAAGACTACGGATATAAATAAAACTGCTTGAACGACTGGGTAGTCGAACTGTAGGGAGGCTTCGAATAGCCAACGGCCGACGCCGTACCATGAGAATATTGTTTCTGTGATTACTGCTCCTGAGACTATTCCAGGAAGTGCTAGGGCGATTGTTGTTATGATGGGCGGTAGTACGTTTCTTAGCACGTGTTTAGTCATTATCTTTCGTTCATCTACTCCTTTTGCTCTAGCTGTTACTATGTAGTCTTCTCCTAGCTGCGTTATGAAGAGGCTTCTAATAAAAAGCGCGTAGCCGCCTACGCCTATTATTATCTGCGTTAGTAGTGGTAGTGTGAGATGCCAGAGATAGTCGGCAATGTATCGCACGGGATCTTTGGGTACGGGCCTTGATACTGTTCCAGCAGTTGGAAAGAGGCGGAAATAGTATCCGAGGAATAGGAGCAGGAGGAGCCCTAAGAAGAAAGACGGGAAGGAGTTTAAAAAGACGCTGGTGCTTACTACTGCAGTGTCTATTTTTGTCCCTCTCTTCATAGCAACTAGGAGGCCGATAGCTAGGCCTAGAATTATTACTAGGATAGTTGAAGTTCCTAGGAGGATTATCGTGTTAGGTAGGCGTTCCATTAGTTCGGAGACAACGGGTCTCCGCGTGTAAAAGGAGTAGCCCATGTTTCCCGTAAAGAGCGATAAAACATATTTAACGAATTGCTGAGGAAGTGGTTCGTCTAGACCGAAGGTTTTTCTGATGAGCTCTCTCTGCTCGTTTGTTAGGTTAGGATTCATGAAGAAAAATGATGGATCAATCCCCATTACGTAGTAGGGTAGTACTCTTAGCAGGAGGAATTGAAGTGTTAGAGCCGTGAATAGCACAAGTAAACGATCGACCGCTCTCTTAGCAAGGTACCTTGCCATTCCTGCCAATACTTATCCCCTAAAGTAAACTCTAGAAGAAATACAAAAAAGTTTGAGAATAAAAAAATTTCTCAAGCTGTCTTTACTAGCTTTCTTCCCCGGTCTCTTCGGCTTCTTCAGCCTTCTTCTTTTTCATGTAATAGAATACTGCAACTGCTATAACGACTATCACTATAAGTAGCACTATGTAGGGCAGGTACTGCTCCCATGCAGGTTTGATTGTTACTGTCGCTGTTACTGTCCTTGTTAGTTCTACTCCGCTTATTGTTGCCTTAGCCACTACTGAGATTGTGTAGTCACCCGTTAGGCCTGATGTGTCTATGGATGCCTTGTATACTCCGTTGCCTTGATGGATTGCTACTGCTGACTTGGCTACTTTTCCGTTCTGCTCTAAGTTTACAGTTACTGTAGCATTGGTTGATGGAGACCCAGTGTAATCTTTTACTGAAATTTCTACTTCGAGCTTTTGCCCTTCAAACAACGATTCTTGGGCTGATACTTTGACGCTTAGCGACTTGCTTGGATGCCTTCTCCAGTAGTTCGGGTTCCATTTTAGCAAGATGTATTCTCCCGGCTTGCGGTCGGCAAATATGAAGGGACCAGTACCTATTAGACAAGTTAGGCCGGGCTTTGTTGGATGTTTGACTTTGCTTGGATCCCACTTCTCCCATCCGCCGTTAGCTTCTAGTAGAGACTTGTCGCCCCATATGTGCTCAGGCACCATGGCTACGTTGAGGTCGTATAGATAGGTCCAGCTGGTCCCGTTAACATAGACAACTATTGTGTAGTCGTCTGGGACTTCGGTCTTTATCATTTTTTCAAATACCTTGGCGTATTGCTGGGTGGGCTTGTTTATCTTGATGAACCACCAAGTGAAGTTGACATCTCGAGCGGTGAATTTCTCGCCATCTTGCCAAGTGACATTATCTCTGAGGTAGAACGTTATCTTGGTGACTTTTTGTCCGTTTAGTTCAGTTTCTTCTATCTTCCAGTCTTTAGCTAGCCATGGTAGGTCGTCGGATACTTGGTCTGGGTGTGCTATGAATAGTGTTTCTAGTATGTTGTCCATTACTGCCCATTCATCTCCAGTTATGGCTGTGAATGGGTTTAAGGTTCTCGGGTCGGATCCGAGCGGGTCTCTAAAGGTTCCACCGAAAGGCATACCTATGTGGTGAGCGTTTAGAGTTGTGAGGTAAGATTGTCCACCTAAAGGCTTCAGAAGAACTACTCCGGCTATGTCGCTTCGGAAGCCCACGTTTGCCCGGCCCATGTAAATTGGTATGTAGGGGAGTAGTTCCGCTACTTTTACCTGCGCTTTCCATAGAGCTTCTTTGGCTTCAGTTAGGTTAGCGGTGAAATAGAACTTTTCTAGAAGTTCGTCTAGTTCTGGGTCGCTTATGCCCCAGAAGTTCCAGCTTCCACCTGTCCTGAACAGTTCGTAGGCTAGTGTGGGCTGCCTACCCCAGCCTAGGTATAGGATGAAAGACTTAAATGTCTTTGAATAGATCTGAGAAACTAAGGCCTGGAACTCTATTGCCTCTACTTTTATGGGTAGCCCTATGCTCTGTCCTTCCTCTGCTATGTGCTGGGCCTCCTCATATAGCCAGGAGGCTTGCTCGGCTGGAGGTACTTGTATGACTATGTCTCCCAGTTCGTTACCGTGGGGGTCATACCACTTGTTCTTGGCTTCATCATAGGTGAAGCCAGCATCTAGCAGTACTTTCTTTGCCAGCTCCTTGCTGTAGGGGTATGTCGGCACGTTGGGATTGCTCCAGTCTCCGAATGCTGGTGGTATGGGTGCGTCCACCGGGTAGCCGAATCCGTTGTATATGTTTCTGATTATCCAGTCTCTGTCGATTAAATGGGCTACTGCCTGCCTTATGGCGGTGTAGTTCCATGGGTATTGCTGGCAGTTTATTCCTAGAAACTGTAGGTTAAAGGTTTGATATGATAAGATGTATATGTTTGGGTCATCCTTTACTTCGTCTATTCTTGCTGGCTGTATGAAGGAAGTGTCTATTTCTCCCTTCTTAAAGGCTATGAGTTGTGCGTCATAGTCTAGATATATGGGCATTAAATATTCGTCGACTCTTGGGCCTCTGGCTTCCCACTTCCAGTTTTGTTGCTCGGCTGGTGGTGGAGCGGTGAAGGCTGTTAGGGGCACGAGGCTTAAGAGTATAACTCCCAATAGTAGCAGGACGTAAATTTTTCTCATGCTATCTGCCTCTTCTTTTTCCAGTCTTCATATTCTAGCTTTATAAAAAGTTTTTTCTTTCGATTATCGAAATCCTTAAATATTTTTACCAAGCATAATCAAGCCCGCTTAAAAAATCACGTCGAAATGTGCTCGTTATCTTAGAAGAGGTGGCATGCTACTAGGTGCCCTGGCTCGGCTTCAACAAGCTTAGGCTCCACCTCCCTACACCTACCAAAAGCATAAGGACACCTAGGATGAAAACGGCACCCAGAAGGTACATTTACTGGTGATGGAACTTCGCCCTTTATTGGTATGTCTCCTATTTTTGACCTGGGATCTGGGACAGGAATAGCTGATATTAGAGCCTTTGTGTATGGATGCAGCGGGTTATCAATTACTTGTTCCGCTTTTCCTGTTTCAACTATTTTCCCTAGGTACATAATAGCTATGCGATCGCATATATGCTTAGCAACTGCTAGGTCATGTGTTATGAATAAGTAGGCTAAGTTGTACTTTTCACGAATATTCAGCATTAAGTTTAAAATTTCAGCTCTTATGGACATATCGAGCATCGAAACCGGCTCATCGGCCACTATAAATTTGGGCTTTAACACTATAGCCCGTGCTATAGCCACCCTCTGTCTTTGTCCTCCACTTAGCTCATGCGGGAAACGGTAGAGAAAATCTTCGGCCGGTTTTAAGGCTACATCTTCTAAGGCTTTTATCGCGTATTCAATCTTCTCGTCCTTTGAATGAACAACACCATGTATTAGTAGTGGCTCGGTTATAATATCCATTATATTCATTTGAGGATTTAATGCTTCATAGGGATCCTGAAATATTATCTGCGCTTTTTTTCTGAAGTTTCTCAATAACTCGCCCTCAAGTTTGGTTACATCCTCGCCATCAAATACTATCTCTCCTTCAGTTGGTTCTATTAGTTTTAGAACTAGGCGGCCTGTTGTCGTTTTACCGCAGCCTGACTCGCCAGCTAAGCAGAATATCTCGCGGGATGCTATGTCAAAATCTACGCCGTCCACTGCCTTCAGGTAAAGTTGTGGTCTACCCTTAATTATGTCAATAGGACTTCTTCGAATAGGGAACCATTTTTTCAGTCCCCTAACTCTTAGAAGGACGTTGTTGCTCATGCGGTTTCACCTCCAAGTAGGTGGCATGCTACTAGGTGCCCTGGCTCGGCTTCAACAAGCTTAGGCTCCACCTCCCTACACCTACCAAAAGCATAAGGACACCTAGGATGAAAACGGCACCCAGAAGGAGGGCTTAACAGGTTAGGCGGCGTTCCGGGTATGGATTTTAGTTCTTTCTTTTCTTCCCGAATACCCGGTACTGCCCTTAGCAAGGCCTTTGTGTAAGGATGTTTAGGTCTTAGGAATATGTCTTCCACGGAGCCTAGTTCAACTATTTTGCCAGCGTACATTACAGCAACTTTATCGCTTACTTCGGATACTGCGGATATGTCGTGAGATATGAATATTAGTGATAGACCGAACTCTCTTTGTAGGTTTTTTAGGAGTTTTAATATTTGAGCTTGTACAATTACGTCTAAGGCTGTCGTTGGCTCGTCTGCTATTAGTACCTTTGGGCGAAGAGCTAAGGCCATAGCTATGACTGCCCTTTGTTTTTGTCCACCGCTAAGCTCGAAGGGATATCTATGAGCAATTGAGGAATCCAATCCAACCATTTTTAAAAGCTTTTCGGCTCTTTTCCAAGCCCTTCTTTTCGACATTCGCTTATGAGTTAGTATTGCTTCTACTATTTGGTCGCCTACCTTGATTATTGGGTTTAGTGCGTTCATGGAGCCTTGAAAAACCATGGCTATTTTTTGCCATCTTATCTCTCTTCTAAGCCTGTTTTCGGGCATTTTAAGTATGTCCACGCCATCTAAGAGAATCTCGCCGCTAAATATCTTAGCGTTCGTTGGTAGCACTTTGATAAGTGTGGTTGCTAGGCTTGATTTTCCGCAGCCTGACTCACCCACAATTCCCAGAGACTCTTCTTTATCTAGAGTAAAGCTTACCCCATCTACCGCTTTTACCCATCCTTTTCCTTCTATTTCATAATACATTCGGAGATCTCTAACTTCTAGGAGCAACTCTTCCCCCTCAGAGGAATATGACCTTTTTTAACTTTATTAATGGCTCTAAAAATTTATCGCTGTTGACTATATTTTGTAAATCTACTCTTAAAGCCTCTTTAGCGATCACCGACATTTTACATTAACTTATGTAATTATAAATATTTTTAGGCTAATCTAGAATGGAAATCGAGGAAAGTTTCTAAACATTTTTTCGTTGATTTTAAAGTCTCTTAGGGGAAGCTTTATTTTTGTGCCTTTTATCTGTGATAGGTATGCTGCGTTTATAACTTCTATTGCTGCTTTTCCGTCTTTTCCTGTGACTATGGGTTGCTTATCGTTGACTACACACTCTACGAAGTGGTCTATTTCCCGTTTAAACATGTAGTGTTCTGGTGGGTCTATGCCGCGCTTGTGGATAAGCGGGCAGGTCCACTTTCGCCCGTCAAAGACCTTTACTTCCGGCATTTCATACGAGGTCCAGTCTGGGACCTTGAAGATTACCGCGCCGCGCGTCGTGTATACTTGTCCTCTCTCCCAGTAAGTGTATATGGGCTCCAGGGGGCCTATTCTGGTGGCTTCTATTGTTGCTATGCTCCCTTTTCTGAAGCGTATGAGGGCTACGCCGTGGTCTTCGACTTCTCTTCCCGGGACCATGATGTTGAATTCTGCTGATACTTCTGAGGGCTCGTCGCTGAACCACCACCTGACCAGGTCGATGTAGTGGCTTCCGTGGTCTTGGAATACTCCGCCTCCTGTCTCGGCTTTGTACCTGAAGTATTCGTATCCTTTTAGGTCGTGGAGGCTCCAGTGAACATCCATGTAGTGCGGCCTACCTATCTCGCCAGCATCAAGAAGCTCCTTTATGTACTGGAAAGCTGGGTTAAACCTTTTCATGAAGCCTACCATGAGTATCCGCGAAGCTTTCTCTGAAGCCTTTATCATCTCGTTGCACTCATGGACATCCCTCGCCATTGGCTTCTCTACGAGGACATGCTTTCCGTACTCAAAGGCTCTAATGGTATGCTCCATGTGTAGGGCAACAGGCGTGCAGATGCTGACCGCATCTACGTCGTCGCGCTGCAGAAGTTTTTCGGGATCAGTATAGTAATCAACGCCGTATTTCTCTGCTACTTTCTTAGCTCTTTTCTCGTTCTTGTCGGCTACTGCTACAAGCTTTACGGAGAGATTACGGGCGTACCACGGCAAGTGTCCGATTCTGGCTGCACCACCGCATCCTATAACGCCTACACCTATTTTTCTCATTTTTTCGCCTCTTGCTATATTATTATTGTTATGGCACTGAGATTTTAAGGCTTAAGCGGGTTTGATAGTTTTTCCGTTTATGTATGCTCTGAAGAGTTCTCCCTGGCCGTCGTTCATGTCCCAGAATATCTAGACTAGGAGTTTTCGCTTCGGCTGGGCTGGGCAGTGAAGTTTTAAGAGCCTTTTCCTCATGGCTTCTAGCCATTGAGCTACCTCAGATGCGGCGTAATATCCCGTTACTATTACCTGTTTCTTGAAAGTGCAGCCGTATTTTCTTAGAGTTTCATCGTCGTAGAACTCTGTTATTACTGTCAGATTTAGGCGGTTCAGTATTTTGCCTGCTTCTTTTTCGACCATTTGCTTTATAAATGGCTGGTCTGCCCAAACTGCGTATAGGTTTTTAGGTTGTCAGGCAGCCTTTTGCAGAATGTTTCTATTTCTTTGGGATATACACGGTCTTCCCATCCGTACCACACTGCTACTTGTTTGGTTGAGCTTAGGTTTGCCAGGTAACTCATTAGATTTATTACTAGCTCGTGCATTTTGCTTCCCTGTATAAGGTATTCTGCTTCTAAGCCGTATTTCCATTTAGGGGAGTATGATCCATAGTATTTGTAGCTCGGTTTCGTTCGCGATGGAGTTTAAGATGGCCAAGTTTTTGTAGAAGAGGAGCGTGTCTCCTGCCGCAACCTTCCTTAAGCAGCTTTAGCTCCTCTTCAATGCACAGCAATCTCGTGTAGATTATGAGCTCACCGACTATTAAGAATATTATAACTGCAGCCATGACAATAGTTAAAGTTCTCATATCTACGTACTAGTTTACGCTGTCGACTATTTAACTAGCTCCGTTAATCATCATCGGTAAATTCAAAATTTGATAAAGCTATAAATAGATAGGGATGTGGAAGTTTCTACGCTATACTACGTCTTCATGGAAAAGAAGAAAAAAGTGCAAATTATGCGGAAGAGAAAGCATTGTAATCTCTAATGTTATAGGAGTATGTGTGGACTGCTTAAGGGATGAGCCAAGAGAAGCTTTAAAGATCGCGATGATGGCGCATGAAGAGTCACGCGAAATGTTTAATTTACTGCTTCATCCTCCCAAAGACCCTCAGGGAGCTATGTGCGGATTATGTGACTTAGAATGTCGGATACCAGAGGGCGGACGGGGATTCTGCGGGCTAGTTGAGAATAAGGGGGGCAGGCTTGTACGGCTTGCGGGTACTCCGGATAGGGGGATTGTACAGTGGTATTATGACCCTCTGCCCACTAATTGCGTTGCGGGCTGGTTTTGCCCGGCGTCTACGGGTCTCGGCTATCCTAAGTACGCGTATAAGCGTGGCGCCGAGCGAGGTTACTATAACCTCGCGGTCTTTTACGGAGCCTGTAACCTGGACTGCCTTTTCTGCCAGAACTGGAGCTACAGGGAGATGGTTGCTTCCCTAAAACCCGCTAAGAGCGCCGAGGAATTAGCTAGAGCGGTTAACGAAAAGGTTTCGTGCATATGCTTCTTTGGAGGGGACCCCTCGCCTCAGGTTGTTCACGCTTTGGCAGCAGCGAAAATAGCCGTAGAAAAGGCGAGGGGGAGAATCCTTCGGATCTGCTGGGAAACTAACGGTCACTTTAATCCCAATATTCTAAAAAGCGTAGTTAATCTGTCGCTGGAGACCGGGGGGATTGTAAAGTTCGACCTTAAAGCCTGGTCTCCGCCTGTCTATGAGGCTCTAACGGGCGTAGAGCTGGGCAAGGTGTATGAAAACGCTTCTTACGTTTTGCAGCGTGCCCAGGAGCGTCCGGAGGTGCCGCTTTTCACGGCGAGCACGCTTTTGGTGCCCGGCTACGTGGACGAGTACGAGGTTAGGATGGTAGCTAGGTTTCTCGCGTCGTATGACAGGGACACGCCTTACAGTTTGCTCGCTTTTCACCCAGACTACCTTCTTAATGACTTGCCGCCTACCAGCGTCAGCCACGCGAAAGCGGCGCTTAGGGCAGCGAGAGAAGAGGGGCTAAGGAACGTGAACTTGGGAAATGAGTGGCTTTTAGGCGACTACTACTAGGGCAAAGCTTATCCTCGCTTGTGCAACAGATATGTGGGCGATGAGGAGTTTGGCTAAATATGATTAGGGTGATTTCTCCTGGCCTTTCTGAGCCCTTCTAACGGTTGCCTTGGATGGGTCTAGGGTGCTCCAGTCCACTTTCAGCCCAGCCTTTTCTATTAGGCGCGGTATCTGGCTTTCTGGCACACCTATCTCTCTAAGTTTTTCGTAGACCTCTGAGAGCTTGGCCTTTTCTACTGTTTTGAGGTACTGCATTGCCTCTGGGTTCTCATACTCCTCGCGTGCCTTCTTTCGAGCTGTTTTCGGCCTCATACGCCTAAGGACCCTGTAGACCTCGTCGATGGGTATTCTTCGCTTAAACGGTATGATAACGTATGGCAGGCTTAGAATTTCAGGTGCGCATGCCCTCTCCCTGTCGACCGCCAGTATCATTTTTAGATTTCTGGCTTGGCGGAGCTTCTCCACCTTCTTTTTGAGGTAGCTGGGCGTCCAGTATCCCACTATCTCAAAGTATACTTTTTCGCCGTTAAGCTCGAAGGCGAAGTCCGGTATCATGATGCTGTTGCCCGCGAGGACTGGATCGGGCTCTCGGAGAATTTTCCAGCCGCTTCCAGCCTTTGAGAACCTTCTGTAAAAGTCTTCTTCGACATCGCTGTCGTAGGGCTCTATCTTGAGCTCTATTTCCGTCATGGGCGGCGCGTTTTTATCGTTAAGCGTGAAAGCTAGTATTCGACCTTTCAGCCTTATTCTAGCTTTGAGCCGCCAGCGGGGCATAGCCACTATGTACGGTAGCAGCTTCGCCAGCCTCGTGCCGTATCTCTCCGTTTGCTTTAGAAGGCTTGCAGGACCATCAAGCTTAAGCGAAAGCTCACCGTTACGTTTCTCTGCGAAGTACATTAGCCCAAGCCTCTTCACGTTGAAGAGAAGTATCTTTACTTGGTAGCCTGGGGCCTTGGTTTCAACGATGATGTCTAGCGCTTTGAACAGAAGCGTTTGGGTGAGTGAGAGATTATAGCTTTTTAGTAGCTGTTCCGCAGTAATTGGTTGAAACTCTTTGAGAACTTCGTTTTCTTGATAGGACGCGTTGAATGCTTGTTCGACTTCTCGTATCTCTGCTCTGAATCTTGCTGCTACTTGCTGTAGTACTTGGGTTCTTTCGTTTTCGGTGAGCGCTAGCCCAATTTTTGATGCTTCCTTGAATACTTCTATTCTGACCTTTAAGGGGTCAAGCCTAGTTTCTGGCGCTTCATATATGGCTTGCCTGTTCAGCAAGTAAGCTAGACCTCTGACGTACTTGTAGTGGAAGCCTCGGCGGAAAGCTTCTAGCTCAAAATTCGAAAGCTTCCTGGCTAGCTCCTCCCTGGTAGCTCCTATATTTTTCTTAAATAACTGTATGAGAGTTTCAGCCAGTCTTAAGTTTTCGGGGTTTAGTCTAGCGTATGCTGGATAAACATAGCCGTATCTTATCTTGGCCAGCAGCAAGTCGGAGGTGAGCACTTTACATCCAACTATCTATTGAAAGCCCATAAATAGGTCTAACGCGCTTTTTTCCTGTGAAGCTAGTATACGACAGGGGCACTCTAATACTCTTAGAAGTCCCTGAAGAGTTCAAGCCGCCACCCTATTTTAAGTATGATCCTAGGTCAAAATGCTACCGAACATTAGCGGTAAACTACAGGAGAGCGGTTAAAGACCTCCCTGGCGTTGAGGACCACGTTATTAAGAAGTTGGAGTGTAAATGGACGGACGTTGAGATATCTCTCCGCGATTACCAGCGCGCGGCCCTCGAGGCATGGCTTAGAGCTGGCGGGCGAGGCGTAATAGTGCTCCCAACAGGAGCTGGCAAGACTAGAATTGCATTAGCGGCAATTACGAGGCTGAAAAAGGCAGCCCTAATAATAGCGCCAACCCTAGAGCTTGTAGACCAGTGGATTTCTAGGGTTAATGATTTGCTCGGGATAGACGCAGCAGAGTACACCGGCGAGACAAAAGAAATAGGCTGCGTAACCGTCTCAACGTACAGCTCAGCGTATCTTAATGCTGAGTATCTGGGAAATAAGTTTCACCTTTTAATTTTCGATGAGGTTCATCACTTGCCCAGCGAAGCGTATAGGCAAATCGCTGAACTGTCAGCGGCGCCCTATAGGCTCGGCTTAACAGCAACGCCTGAGCGGGAAGATAGGCTGCATGAGCTTTTACCCGAGCTTGTGGGTTACATTGTTTACAGGTTGTCGGTTGACGATCTTAAGGGCAGCTACCTCGCAGACTACGACACTGTTAGAATTTACGTGAAACTGGGTGAGGAGGAGGCTAAGCGCTATAGAAGTCTCGTTAGGAGGTACAGGGAGTACCTTGCTAAGCGCGGCCTGAGCCTAAGGCAGCTGGAGGATTTTGAGCAGCTGGTTATGAGAAGTAGCTATGACCTCGAGGCGAGGGAGGCGCTACTGGCTTGGATGGAGGCTAGGAGGCTGGCTTTTAACGCCGAGGCGAAGCTTGAGAAGCTTAGAGAGCTGCTGGCGCGGCACAGGCGGGATAGGATAATAATATTCACGGACAGCAACGAGCTGGTACGTAGGATCTCCACTCTCTTCCTCATCCCAGAGATTACGTATAAGACTCCCAAAGAGGAACGAAAGAAGATTATGACTATGTTCCGAGAAGGCACAATAAACGCTATAGTTACGAGCCACGTTCTGGAGGAGGGAGTCGATGTGCCTGAGGCTAATGTAGCGGTGATTATTAGCGGCACGGGTAGCCGCCGAGAATTCGTACAGAGACTTGGAAGAGTGCTTAGACCAAAAAACGGCAAGAAAGCTGTCCTATATGAGATAGTTACCAAAGGTACTGGCGAAGTCTATGTTTCTAAGAGGAGAAAAAGAGGGAGCTTTAAGCGTTCTTAATGACTCTTCGAGTTTCTTCTATGATTAGGGGCAACGAAACAAAGAGACTTGTAATCATTTCGGGTATTGATACTCCGCCGGTTAATAATCCGTTGTAATAGATATACCATACTCCAATATAAGCTACGAATAGTAGAACGCCTACTAGCATTCTTCGCTCCAGGCTGTATACTAGTAGCGAAATATCGTAGACTACGAAGAACGCTACGGATACGATCCAATGAATATAGCGGTATATTTCGTCATATACTCCGATAAGCTGTAATGCAAATCCAGATACCGCGAAGAAAAGCCACGAAACCTTTGTGTCTGTCTTAAGAAAGATTACAGAGTATATTGTTAGTAGCCAACCTCCCAAAATGAGTGCTAAGTTAAAGATAACGGAAACGTTTGACCGCGTACAGTGCCCCAAGTCGCTTAGCGCGTTCCGGTGCCAGGAAAACCAAGGCGCCAAGCCTATAGCCAGGAAAATAAGACCATAAACTACGATAAATGTAGTATAGAGAAAAACCAGCCTGAGTTTCATACTAAACACGAGTTACCATAGATCTAATTTAAGTTTTTATTTTCTATTATTAAGAGCGGTCTCTAGGAAAGCCAGCACATCAGCCATTTCTTCAACTCTTGTCTTGAAGCTTGCTCCTGAATGCCCAGAAGCTTTTTCAACTCTGAGGAGAGGTTTAGCGCCGACTTCTTCCAGCTTCGCCACGAATTTGAAGGCATGGGCTGGATGTACTCTGTCATCGTTAAGTCCCGTGAATACTAGTATGGGTGGATAATTCGCCCTTTTAATGTTATGGTAGGGTGAGTAGCTTAGTAGGTATTTCCTGTCATCTTCTTTTTCTGGGTTCCCGTATTCTGTTATCCAAAGCCTCCCTATGTATAGTTTATGGAATTTGAGCATGTCAATAACTGGGTATCCAATAACTGCGGCGTCGAAGAGGCTCGGTTTCTGGGTCAATATCGCAGCTACAAGAAGGCCTCCATTGCTAACGCCGTATGCTGCGATTTTTGCTTTACGTTTCTTGAAATACTCAGCGCATGCGATGAAATCTTCGAATACCTTGTGCTTGTTTCTGCCCGCACCGTCTAGGTGCCATTTCCTGCCTCGCTCTCCCCCTCCCCTTAAGTTCGTTAGCACGTGTGTCCAGCCTCGATTAAGTAATATTGACGCAAGTACATTGTATTTGGGTGTCATGGATTTGTTGAAGCCCCCGTAGCCGTATAGTAGGACTTTCGATATCTTTGCCCCTCTCTTCTTTACAACAAACATGTGTATGCGGGTTCCGTCCTTAGATGTAGCCCACGCGTCTTTCACGATATGGTCTACGTTTTCTGATCTGGAATCGAGAAGCTGCATTTCGTCGAGATTGAAGTAAAAAAGCTTGTAGGGGGTTAAAAAGTTCTCGTATTTGAATATTACACCGCTGGCGGTGCTATCGTAGATAGTTACTGTTCCTGGAGTTTCAAACCTTATTTCCCCCATTTTTCGTCCTTGCAAGCTATATAATTTAAGCCTTGAGGCTGCGTTTATCAAATACAAGGTAAGTATAACATTCTCTACTATTTCAGCATCAACTAACACCGTAGAACGTTCTCTAAGAATTGTTTTAACTTTTTCAGTATTTGCATTACGCACACCTATAATCCTACCAAATCCTTTTCCGTCATAGGCAACTAAATAGTATTGATTGTTATGAAAGTCTATCGGCCTCACTAGAAAATTTTCTCCAGCGTAAAGCTTCCTCCAAGTATCTGGATCATTTAATTCGCCGACATATACTGTACTCGACAGCCACCCTTTATTAACTGTTATTAATGCTTTGTCCCTTCCCGAAGACGCTTTAATGGTTATTCGATGAGGCGAACTAAGTCCACTTCCCCAAATTACCTCCTCTTTTCCACATTCCCACACACATATTCTGGGAGCTGGAACTGAGCCTCCATCGGGAGGCTTAGTCTTTCTGTAGCTTCTGACATAGTATAATTTTTGATCCCCAAGCCACACAAAATCGTAAACTACTCCCTTTATTTCATCTATAATCTTGCCCGTGTCAACTTCGATGAGGTATGCACCGCCATAATCTAATCCACCCAAGGAAAATGTAAGGGCAAAAACGTCGCCACAAGGTGAAGCATATAATTTTTTTGCAACAATATTTCTCTTACCGCTCGAAAGAATAAAGATTGGCCTGCTTAAGTCCTTTTTCAACAATTTAACGTAGTATTTATCTTGCTTAACGTAAAGAGCATATATTCCTCTGTCGGTTATGCGCGCAGACTTTAAGAATACCTCGCCGAGCTTACTCATTAACGTTTTTCTAAACTTTTGCGAGAGGGGGGAGAGAAGTTTCCTAGTTTTTTCGTTACGCGATAATGCCCATTTAACGACGTTCTCATCTGATAAGTTCTCGAGCCATGCATAGCTGTCATAGCTCATCTTCATCACTTAACGTCTTTAATTTTATTTATTAAAATGCTTATATATGTAACTTAAGATAAGTTAAAAATAAACGTATAAAAATGTCAAACGAAATATCAAGTACATTTCTGTCATTGTAGTATTAAAGAAATAGCATTAATTGCTTTTAAATACTTTTTATATTTGTTAGAAACCATTCTACAACTTCTTTTATAACCCTCGTACGGGACTCATAGGTATAGAATACATGCCCTCCCCTGTCGATTTTAACAAATCTCTTCTTACATCGAAGCCTCTCAAAAAAGACCTCTGACTGCTTAAAGGGAACCGTTTCATCATCTACTGCATGTATAATCAAAGTTGGCACTGAGATACGCTCAGCCTTATTTGTTAAGTCTACATTAAAGGATTCTAGGCACTTCGTTTTCAGTCTGAAAGGACCCCAGTAAAAGAACTTTAAATTGAATTGATGCTCAATCGCTTTTTTCATGCTTGTTTCCCTGAAGTTTATTGCCGGGGAGAGTAATGCTATGGCTTTTATACCTTTATCCTTGGCAACTATGTTGATGGCTACGGCTCCGCCCATACTTAACCCCATTATACCTAGACGTGTTACGTCAAAGTCGCCACTCAGTTCTTTTCTAACGTATTCAATGACTTTTTCCGCATCTTCAAACGCGTAGTCTAACCTGAATTCCTCGAATGGCAGCGGACTTTCGCCGTGCCCCCTAAAGTCGAAACGTAAAGAACCTATACCTTTTTTGCAGAGTGCACGTGCAATTTCAACGTATAACCTGCCGTTTTCAATTTTGTGCCCAGTGAAGCCGTGGAAAAACACCACTAGAGGCGGGAAGCCTGGAGGCTTGTGCACGAATCCTGATAACCTATAGTCTCCGGCCGGAATAAGTAGCGGATATTCCTTACACGCCAACTTTTTTCGCCAATAATGTTTTTATTTTTAAGTAAAAATTTCTATGCTTATCCATTATATTATATTTCGAGCGTATTTAAAGGTGAAATAGCGATGCCGTACGCCTCCGACTTTGGCTTGCCGTCCAGTCACGGGGTATACGTATATGATAAAGTTAGTGAAATGTGGAGTCCCGTATCTAGTCTTCGTCGCGCTAGGGAAGGGTTCTCAATAGTTTATTTTAAAAATACCAGGTGTAGCGCCTGTCGTGAGTTTGATAAATACTGGACACGTTTTGTGGAAATCACGTCAGCTAGGTACGCGGATACGGACTTTTACTTAGTTGTTTGCGGTTGGTTCGCTGGAGACTGCAACTCAAAGTATGCTAAAGCATTGTTTCAAATTCATGATATTTACGCTTCGCCTAGCCTCCTTTTTCTATATTACGACGGGAAAAGCGAGAAAATTATTGAAAAGATTAGTGGCGTGTTGAACTTTAAGCAGCTAGAAATGATTTACGAGATTATTCGCACATTAACTTTCGGCCTTAATAACAACATTTCCGCTCCCTAATGAAAATTGACGTGGCAAATCCTATCAACGAGTAGAGTGCAAGCAACATTATTACTGAACTATAGTTGCCACTAACTTCTAGAAGGTAGCCTATTAGGAAGCTTGAAACTGACCCGCCTATGTATCCCATTGTGTCTATGAGTCCCGAGGCGAACGCTACCTCCTCGGGGTTGAGGATTTGGGGTAGGCGTGAAAAGAAGAGCCACTCCGGCATGCTAACGGCGAAAAAAGCTAACGCAACAAAATATGCTGGTATGTCTAGAATTACATAAAGAGCAAACACTGTAAATGAGGAAAGAAACGCTACGCTGAATAGCGGTTTAATTATTTTCATTCTGCTTGAGATAAAGCCACCGAGAAAGGCTCCCATGGTCTCAACAATCGGGAAAAATCCGCTTCCAATTGCAGCTTCAGCCTTTGCCATGCTTATCTCAGACATTAAAAGGGATGGAAGCCAGCCCATTATACCTCTAAGTATGGAGTAGAAGCAGAAGTAGGTGACGGCTAAAGCTAAAACATCTCTATTTACTTTCGGCCACTTAAACTTTATAGAATGGATAGGGATTTCGCTTTTAATGTTTGCTTTATAGAAATAAACTGTCAAGGCCACAAGTAGCAGAGAGCTTAGGATAAAGATTGCCCACCAAATATCTAGGAAAATAAGCAGGCCTCCAATCATGAACGTGACACCTGGCCCTATTATCGCTGAGGTCATCATTAGGCCGACGATCCAGTTGGCCGCTGTATCTTCAATATTTAAAGCTACAATTTGCATTAGCGAAGGCCATATTAGCCCTTGACTTGCTCCGTTCAGAAAAAGTGCTACTAATAAAGTGAAGGGGGAGGTAGTTATGAGGAGAATAAAGTTTGCTGCAATAGTGCCTGCTGTGCCTGCTAGAATTGCCTTTTTTGCTCCCCATTTTCTGGCGATTATTCCTGCTGGCATGAGCATGAAGGAATATCCAGTATATAGGGCCGAGAGTGAGAGACCGTACGCGCCTGTGCTGAGCTTCATTTTTTCCGTTAATATGGGTCCCACGGGAAGAACGCTGTAGCGGCACATATAGAAAGCTAGGTAGTAGAGCGGGAGAAATATTGCCATGAAGCTTAAGTCGCGCCGTTTCATTCCAGCTCCCTACTCGATATACTAGATTATAGCTCCTTGACTTCTGAGCCTTTCCCTAAGCAAAGATGCATCGAGAAGCCTTGGTTTCACGCTATGCTGCACGCACAGAGCTGCGGCTGTGCCAGCTGCTTGCCCTATGCCCATAACTATAGGCATTATCCGTATTGCGGAGTGCGCCTCGTGTGTAGCGGATATGCATCGGCTCGCTATTAGCAGGTTCTCGACTCGTAAAGGCACTAAGCATCTATAGGGTATTTCGTAGTAGTCGCCTGGAGGCGGATATTTAAGCACTGTTCCCTCGCCTTTAGGGTTATGAATATCTATGGGGTACGAGCCGCGGCATATTGCATCAGGAAACTTTCTTGCACTTAGGATGTCTTCTGCGGTTAACACGTATTCTCCTATTATTCGCCTTGTTTCTCTTACGCCCACTTGCGTACCCGAACGCACAATATAGGCATTTCTAAAGGCTGGAAAAGTTTTCTTGAGCCATGTGAATATTTCGAGCATTTGTCTTCTTCCCTCAATTTCCGCCTTTGTTAAGTCAAATACGTTGGTCCCGTCAACGTTAATTATGCGCGTAGTGTTAAAGTGCACGACTCCTGGACTGGTTGTGAAGAACATCATGACGTTTTCTCTGGGACAGTTGATTTCTCCCCGTTTCTTCGCTTTAAGGAACTCTTTATTTAGCTCGTCGGCACTCGGTAGTTTGTCCATGTCAACTCCGGCGACGTCGAAGTTCAGCGTCATAGGCTGCATTAAGCCATCCTCAGGACGTCCTTTCTCGTATGGCGCCCCAGCGCTAATTGCTACGTCGCCATCTCCGGTTGCATCCACGAAAACTTTTGCTTCAACGCTTAGAAGCCCTGACTTGCCGAAAAGAATTGCTGAGTTTATAGCTCCGTCCCGCCTAACGATAGTGTCAACGAATAAAGTGTGATAGAGAAGCTCTACGCCGGATTCCAGAGCCATCTTCTCCATTACAATCTTCATTATTTCTGGGTCGAAAGCTCTATACTTCTCTAAGTAGCCGTTCATTTCCTTTAGGTTTTCTATTAGTTCTTGAAGTATGCCTGCTATGATCTGTTTTCCTCCGGCATGGAAGGTCATGAAGGGATTTACAAGACCTGCGGTCGCCATGCCGCCCAGAAAACCGTATCTCTCCACAAGCAATGTTTTCGCTCCGTTCCTAGCCGCGGCAACAGCGGCAGCAAACCCTCCGGGCCCGCCTCCTATGATGACTACGTCGTAGCTGCCTACGCTTCTCACAAGCATATTTGAAAATTGTTTTTCAATCTAATATTTATAATATTTTTTAATGTGGTATGTACATATGCTGTGGGGAACAGCATGGACCGCTTAGCTTTGATTACCCGCGAGCCAGCCGAGGAGATTTTGACTCTTAAGAGACTTAAAGCAATGCTAGATGAAGGAGTACACATTAAGCATTATATAGGCTTCGAAATTTCCGGCCTGGTGCACCTAGGTACTGGCATAATATCGATGCAGAAGGTTGTCGATTTTCAGCGAGCGGGAGTAGAGACCACAGTTTTCCTCGCGGATTATCACTCGTGGATTAACAAGAAGCTGGGGGGAGACCTCTCCACGATAAGGAAGGTAGCTGGAGGCTACTTTAAAGAGGCGTTGAGGCAGAGCATTAAAGCGCTGGGAGGCGACCCAGATAGGGTAAATTTTGTCTTGGGCTCAGAGCTTTACGATAAGCTTGGAGTTGAATATCTTACTAATCTTCTTAAGATTTCGTCTAAGGTTACGCTATCAAGAGTTAGGCGGTCGATAACAATTATGGGCAGGAAGATGGGCGAGTCGCTGGACTTTTCGCAGCTCCTGTACGTGCCGATGCAGGTTACAGACATCTTCAGCCAAAAAGTGAACCTAGCCCACGGCGGCATGGATCAGAGAAAAGCTCACGTCATAGCGATTGACGTAGGCGAAAAGGAGTTCGGTTATAAGCCTGTTGCTATTCATCATCACCTGCTAGTCGGCCTCAAAATTACTCAGCAAGCTTGGGAGAAAATATTAGAAGCTAGGAGAACTGGGAAGCGGGACGCCTTCGAGGAGGGAGTGCTGGACGTTAAGATGTCTAAATCTAGGCCTAGGAGCGCCATATTTATACATGACACGTACGAGCAGATAAAAGCAAAGATTAGGGGAGCGTTCTGCCCCATGAAGGTAGCTGAGCTTAACCCTGTAATGGAGATCGCGCGCTATATTATCTTCTGGGAGCGGAAAGAGCCTTTCATAGTGGTCAATAAGAAGAAGGGTACCTCTAGGAGCTTTAGCACGTATAGGGAGCTTGAGGAGGCATATGTTAGAGGTGAAGTGCATCCCGCGGACCTTAAAGAGGCAGTGGCAGACGAGCTTTCAAGAATTTTAGACCCAATTCAAAAGTACTTTAACGAGGGACCCGGAAAAGCCCTCTTAGAAGAAATGGGCGAGATTAGAATAACAAGGTAGCCTCAGCGTACTCTTTTTACTTTGTTCATATATATTTACATGGATGGGGCATAATGACTGGCGAGATACTCAAGATACTCCTGAGATCTGAAGGCAGAAGGAGACTTCTTACAGAAATTGCTAAAGAGAAAGTTATTACTTCAAGCGAGCTTGTGCGACGGACTGGCCTTCGAAGACAGACAGTGAACGAATACATTAAAGAGTTTGAAGAGGCTGGCCTTATCGCTGTAAAGAAGACTCAAAAGCCTTGGATAATTATCGCTAGTGATGAGCTTGAATACTTAATCTCTACTTTGCCTGTGGCTTCTACCAAGAAAGTCAAGCTTGAATATCCCTGTGGTTGGCCTGAGTTTCCTAGATGCCTATTCAGAGATAAGAGGTTAGAGTTGACCTTTATCTGGGGTGCTCGCGGACTTACTGCAGCTAAGGCTCACGACGCTGTAGGGGTCCCCGAATTCGTCAAGGAAATGGTATTGCTGGGTCTGCATAACGGCGTAAGCGAGTATGATCTTCAAATAAGGTCTTCTTTGGACGTTGAAGCAGCTCTCGACGAAAAGCTCCTGAAAACTAACCTCGTCTTAATAGGGGCAGGCATTGTTAACCTATTGACTGCAAAGGTTATAGAAGTCTTGAACCCTCCTATCCGCTTTGAACCCCCCATGGGCAGGGAGATAGTTTCCGAGCTTACAGATACTATTTACACAGCCGGGGACGAGGTTAAAAGGAACGCAGCTCTTATTGCTTTACTTCCTAATCCATGGGCTGAGGACAAGATTATACTTTTAATGGGCGGAATATTTAAGCACGGCACGCGAGCAGCTATCAAAGCCATTAATAGGCATTTGAAGGCGCCCTTCATAGAGAATCACGAAGCTGGGGTGCCTCTACGAGTTCTAAAGGCTACTCCTGAAGGAGAATTTGATAGATTTTTCGAATAATTAATATACAATTTTAAGATAAAATTGCTCTTGTTTTTGATAGCAAATATTTAATAACAAGATGTTGCAATGCTATTGCTGATAGAAATGGCATTGGAAGAAACGTATGAAAAGATTCGTTCATTTTTGAACATGATGGGGCTGAAGTTCTTTTTCGACGAGGAGGATAAGGTTTTTGTCGTGCCTTTCGAGATTGAGGGTAAAGTCTTTCCAGTCCTTGTTATACCTCAGCAAAAGTGGATACTAACCGTAGCTAAAATTGCGAATGTTAAAAAGGACCTTCCAGACGTGAATAAGGAGAACCTTTACCGCAAACTGCTTAGGGAAACATTTTACCTTAACGAGGTCACTTACGGCTTAACAGACGATGAAGATGTTGTTGTACATGCAGAAGAATCCGTTTCTTCGCTGAGCTTCGAGAACTTTCAGACGGAGTTTTTCTCAGTAGTTGCTGGGTTAAAGCACTGGCTAGACTCAATAAAGTCAAGTCTTTCGTAAATTTTTTATCACCTTTTGTAGAAATTACTTTTTTTATTTTTATATGATATGACAGTGGAAATATGCCCTGTAAGCGGAAAACAAGGTTGGACAAGATACACAAGAAAATCTTGTCTGCTCTTGCAACATTGATTCCTTCTAAAGAACGGATTCGTAGAAAAACCAGTAAAGGGCAAGTATTTGATAACAGAGAAGGGTAAACAGGCTATAGATTCCTAAACTATTCTAACAGCTCTGATAAGTCCTTTAAGACGTAGTCTGGTTTTTCCCGGCTTTTTTCTACGTCCGCTTTTTTAGCTACACCCGTCAGCACTAAGATTGATTTAGCGGATATTCTTTTTGCTGCTGCTATGTCTGTTTCTAGGCGGTCACCTATTACAACTATTTCGCTTGGCTCTGCTGCGTGGTCTTTCATTATTAGCTGGAACATGTAGGGCTGAGGCTTACCTATGTCCACGTCTACTGGCTTTTTAGCCGCAACCTCTATAGCGGCTACTATGGAGCCAGCTCCAGGGTACTCGCCCTTCTCCGTCGGGAAAGTAGCGTCCCTGTTCGTAGCGAGAAAGAATGCTCCCTGGTCTCGGACAAGCCTGCTCGCCGTTGCTATTTTGCTATAGCTTATTTTCCTGTCCATCCCTACAACTACTGCTTCGGCCTTACGCTTAACTTTTATACCTGCCTTCATGAGCTCCTCCTTGAGCCCATCCTCCCCAACGACATACGCTGACCGATAACCATGCTCAGAGAGATATACTGCTGCTCCATAACTGCTACAATATATATTGGTCAGTGGAAGATTTATCCCCATTTTTCTCAGCGTTTCTTGGTACATTATTCTGGACTTTGTAGAGTTATTGGTTACTAGGACTACTGTTTTCCCCATGCTTAGCAGCTTATTTAACACTTTAATGGCTGACGGAATTGGCGTGCGTCCACGCCAGAGCACTCCGTCGCCGTCAAAGGCGAAAATTTTGAAGTTTCTGAATTCGCGTCTAAGCTTCATGACAGTTCACGCTTTTTACATCAATAAAAGAGCTTATATAATAATTTAAAGCTCGGTTTCACGCGTTTTAAAGCTTCTAGTGGAAGAGAAGTTTAGTTATAGGAGTAAAATAATTTGATGCTGGAAGAGGGATGGCGGGTTTGAGGCGTGTTACAGAGGAGATTTATTGGTCGGGATGCCCCTCTAGATACACACTTGAGAAAGCAAAAGATGAAGGTGTGCAGCTTGTAGTGAACCTCACGTATGAGTGCACGGACTACTCGTTGCCTGAAGGCATGAAGCTTCTCCACTACCCTATCCCAGACTTCGGGTTTGTGCCTCCAGAGGATTTTCTGCTGAACGTCGTGATTCCGTTGTCGGAGTATATTCTTGAGGGCGAGAAGGTGCTGATTCACTGTGTGGGCGGTATTGGGAGAAGCGGTACGGCGGTAGCTATGCTTCTGATATACTTTTACGGCTTTGATCCCGGCAAAGCTTTAAACAGAGTTTACGGACTAGGTGGCGGTCCGGAGTCTGCTGTGCAGGAAGTCGCTTTTAGGTGGTTTTCGAGGCTTGCTAAGATAAGGCGTAGAGAAGTATTAGTTGAGCTTCTAAAGTTTGCTGCGGAAAAGTTTTTCGGCACCGGGGTTGAACACGCGTCAACTGTAGCTAATATTTCACTTGATGTTCTAGAAGTTCTCGAGGAAAAGTACGAGGTTAGCGAGAGAGATAAGGCTGCAGCTTATGTGGGTGGATTGCTACACGATATAGCTAAGAAGCAAGACGATGCTCGTCACCACGTTTTGGGAGCCGAAATAGCAAAGAAGCTGGACATTATTGATGAACTCGCTGATCGAAACTTAGTTTCAAAGGTTATTCTTCATCATAGGAGGAAAACGGATATGCTTGAAGACGAAGAGTTGGTTTCTCTTGGTGAAGGGGCTGTCCTCTCCGCTGCTGCTGTTAGGTTAGCGGACGCTTTTAAGTCAGCGTATATTGGCGAAGGGACGTACTGGCGTACAACGCTTAAAGACAATATTTTGAGCGTGGCTGGGATTCCTTCGAGCGTGAATCGGTTCAAGGAGAAAAGTGAGGCTTTAAGCAGGTTCACTAGTTTAAAGGTGGAGTTAGACGAAAGCGTTCTGCGGTATTATTCCGGCTTTTTTATGATGTAATTATTTGAACTGCTTTACTACTTCGTCGCGGAAGATTTCTAGTTCTGTCAGCTCACTAGCATATGGGAAGAATACCATTA
>JAPDKD010000110.1 GCA_029258735.1 archaeon
GCATTACGCGGTGCAGGAGTTAGTCCTTTCGGGTGAGCACCGCCGCCAGCTGGATGCGCGTAGGGCGACATTGCTTTGCCCCTAACTGTTGGATACTTATAGGACCGCGATCTTGATAAGTGGTAGGCTTTGCCCGCTTTGAGCAGTGGTTTTTCTGTTCGGCCTCCTCCTGCAACTATTCCTATGGTGACACGTGCTCTACTGTCAATAGCTTTTACCTTTCTGCTAGGGAGCTGTATGTAGGTTTTGTTGCCTGAATGCGATAGGACTGTTGCGTAGGCTCCGCTTGCTCTCGCCAGCTTGCCGCCGTCTCCAGGCCTTATTTCTATATTGCATATCATTTGTCCTTCGGGTACGTTCCCTGCTGAGACAATGCTTCCAAGCCTTATGGGAGCTTTAGCACCATAGTAGATTTTTTGTCCTACTGCCATGCCCTCTGCGGCCATCATCAGCATTTCCATGCCGTTTTGGAAGACCACTTTGGCTACTGGTGCTCCTCTGCCAGGATCATGTAGAAGCTCGACTACTCTTCCTTCGAGAACTTCTTTCTCGAAGCTGTCCTTATCGTATGGCGGATAAGCTACTTTTCCTACTTTTTTCCATCCCGGGTGTCTAAATACTGAGCCGCCGCGTCCACGCCTTTGGACAAGCAGTCTTTTACCCATATTATCACCTCTACAGGACTCCCATGTTTACGAGTACGTCCATCGCGCTGTATTCAGGCGCGAGTTTTATGTACGCCTTTTTCCTGCCACGCGGGGTTATAAGCGTATTTACTTTTACGACTTTTACTCCAAAGGTTGACTCTATAGCCTCCTTTATTTGCCTCTTATTTGCACGCGGATCCACGAGAAAGGTTAACGTGTTATTGTTTTCTACGAGCTGTATTGCTTTTTCAGTTATTAATGGCCTGATGAGTATTTTACTGCTCATTGCTTCCACCTCCAAGCTTTTCTTCTAGCACGGCTAAGGCTGATTGCGTGTAAACGGTCAGCCTTCCGGGATGACCACCTGGCGCTAGAAGTTCAACGTTTAGGTTTCTAGCCTCGACCACGTCCACGCCCACCATGTTTCTAGCCGCCTTCCCTATGCCCCTATCCTTACCTACCACTATTAGCACGCTTTTCGGCTTCTTGTATCGCCTACCCCTCATCTTGCCCTTACCAGCTCTAATGCGAACCCTTTTACGCGCCCTTTCTATGTCTTCCCATATGCCCAGAGCTTCAAAAACCTGCCGCACGTCTGAAGTTTTAGAAAGTTCTTCAAGCTCATCTGTTACTATAATTGGCAACTCCTTAACGTTATCTATCTTGTGTCCTCTGGTTTGGACGAAGAAGCGGTAGGCGGTTGCAGCTATAGCTGAGAAAAGCGCCAGCCTTTTCTCCTTTCTATTTATTCTTTCACGTATCTTCTTTTCGACTTTAGGAGGATGTGCTTTTCTGCCTCCTACCGTCATAGGAACGAGAGCTGCTCTCCTGCCACCTTTAATTCTGGGTACGCGCGCTACGCCGTAGCCTACTCCCCAGCTCTCGGCTGTAGTCCGTTCTCCTGCAAGTGGATCAGCTCCTTTAGGCTGTAAGCGGCTTGTCCGTAAAGCCAAGAAAACCTTTCTGATAAGGTCTGGACGTACGAGCATATTGAATATCCTGGGTAACCTAACTGTTGCGACTCTTTTTCCTTCTAGGTTGTATACTCCGACTTCTAGGCTTTCCAGCTTTATCTCTTGTTGGGCAGTCATCTACGGATCACCTCTAAGGGTTGCGTACTAATGTATACTATTTGCGGTTCCTCGTGTTCTTGAGCAGGCGGTCTAACTGCGAACCTCATTTTTACTAGCCGCTTAGCTGGGCCTGGAACGGTCCCCTCAATTATTATGTATTCGCCTCTTATTAGACCATAGTGAGGCCACCCGCCCGCCGGATTAATGTTGTCTCGCGCTATTCTCTCTTCAATTTCTTCCCGAGTCTCTTTCTTTCCATCTTTTTCAAGGGGTTCAGGTGTTAGGTTTCCTATCTTGATTATACGTTTATTGTACTCGGTTCTCTGATGAAAGCCCAGCTGGCCTGGAAATGGAGTGTAAAACATTACGCCGACGCTTGCTGGACCCACGGATCCTATTCTTCTATGGCCTTTTCTGTGTTTGTGCCAGCGAGGCATAATCTTTACTCCAAATCTTTTAATTACTCCTTGGAAGCCCTTGCCTTTTGTGACTGATACTATATCTATAAAGTCGCCGACTGAGAAAACTTCGGACACCCTTAACTCCTTACCTAGCTTGTTTAACGCGTATTCTAAAGCCGCTTCTGGCTCGCCTCCAACAGGTATTTCGAAAACCTCTGGCTTTTTCTTGTGAATACCCGCTTTCCTGGGTTGTTCTGCCACGATAAGTCTAATCTCGCTAATCTTGTCCTTTACTTCCTCGATTTTTCTCATCTGCTCTTCACGATTAAACTTCTCTGGAACCGTGAATACTCTCTCCAAATCCTTAGGCACTTGCTCCATCCATACTTCACCAAGAGCTTTTAAGCCGTAAGGTGTCTTCGCATATGCTCTGACCCCAACAACGAGAAGCGGCGGCGTCTCTATAACAGTTGCAGCTTTAGCTATTTCCTGCTTATAGAACGGGCTGTGCGGATTATCTTCGAGCTTGATTACGTGAAGCATCCCTACTTTGTATCCCGCGAAACCCACGGGTTTTACCTCGTCTATTTTAGGCCACCTTCTTACACGTGGCACTATGCTTCTCGCCCTTTTCCGCGGCCAATATGCCATTGAGCCTCGACGCGGCCTTTCTCCCTTACCCATCGCATATCCCCGCTAGATAACCACAGCAAAACTACATTAAGAATATTTAAACTTAAGCTCTGGCTCGTCAGCGAAGCTGCATTTATAATAGAGCGTTACCGGACGATAACATTTATGATTGCTAGTACTGCGTTGATTGCTTCTTCTGTTCGTATGGTTACTGTTCCCTGGTTCGGTACGAAATTGATTACTGCGTCAAATAGTTTTCTGCAAATATCGGCTCCAATCATGTCTAATATGCCCTTATCTTTGCTTCCAAAGGCTAAGAATATCGAGGAAGCCTCGTTAGCCCTTTTCGAGAACTCGTTGTAAATTTTCGTTATTTCTACGCCATACTTTGACGTCGCTATTTTTAGGTCGGCTTTTGACAGGCTAACCGCGCGGGACAAGCTTTTTGCCACGTGAACGTTGTAGCCCCAGTAGTAAGGTATGTTGTTTTTTGATACGATACGGGGCTTCTCGCCTAGATTAACGGCAACTCTACGTCCAAGTGGAGCATTACTCTCAACGATTAGCGGTTTTTTAAGTCCTACATCAACCATTATTTTACTTCCTTCTCTGCCTATAACTACTCCCTCCCTATATTCTACATCAAACTCATCTTCGGGCGATGGATGGTGAGGAGTTCTTAGCGGCGGTATTAGCCCAGCGTATTTAAGCCACTTGTGATGAGGAAAAAGCGTTTTTCTAAGATATTGTGGCGTTTCGGCGTATCGAAGCAAATATGCTAGGAAATAGGCATTTTTCTTTTCTCCGCGGTCAATGTATATGTAAATGTCTTCTATGCGGTAGATTGCCGCGTATCGGGCAATATTGCCCGTTTTCACGGTTTTTAGCCATTGTGGATCGTTCAGAAAAAGAGTAGATGGAATAGCTATTATCCGCTTGACTTTTGGCTTTAAGGGAGGCTTGTATTTATATTTCATTTAGAACTATCTACTTTTTGCCCTTCCCTTTGCCTGCCTTTCCCTTGCTTTTCTCCTCTCTTTTAAGCTTGCTTCTTTCCATGAATATTGATGTCCTTTGCCTTCCACCCATATATGGCACCCTTGTAATATTTTGACCTTAGATATATTTAGTTGTTTTTCGGTTTAAGTTCTCACTCTCCAGTATGCTAGTTTTCCACGCCTTACTTCTTCTATTCTTCCCTCTTTAGCAAGAAGGCGTAGGACGTAGAAAACTTGAGAGTGTGAAAGACCTAGTTCTCGTACTATTATAGCTGTCGGAACTTCGCCATGAACCTTAATAAAATTGTATACTTCGTCTTTTCTTTTTATTACCTGGTTTGTAATTTTACGTGGCATAATTTGCAGCCTTTTATATTATCTTCTTTGAAGTTAAAATAATTTTTATGTTGTTTTAGCTGCCGAGTATGCGCTCTAAGACTGGGTACATCTCTAATGCTTGCTCTCTGGCTAGGATAGTTTGGTATTGTACTAGAATGCCGACCATTAGCAGTATTCCTATTCCAGAGCCCAGTACGCCTAGCATATCTCCAATTACGGCTATTAAACCGACGAGCAAACCACTGATGAAGGTTAATGACCAAACGTATCTTCTGAGTATAGCAGCCATCACCTTCTTGGATCGCCTGAATCCTGGTATGTGGAGTTCTGATCGGACTAGTTGTTCTGCTTGGCTCTCGGGATCCATACCCGACGTTATTACCCATGCAGCTGCAAATAGAACAGATAATAGCATGAATATTCCCGCGTATATTAGAAGGTGCTGGGGATCCTGCAGCGCGGCGTAAAGCCCTCTGGGAGGAGATATATAGTAAACTAGCGAGCCTTTAAGCGGTATTAGCCCCCTTTCGGTTTGATTATACATTGCTATAATGTTAAACCATGGATTGGCATTATCAGGATTAAAGCGGGGCCATAGCGCTCTGGCGAAAATGTGTATGTCGGCGTATAAGGCTGAAACGAGTATGACTGGGAGGTTAGATACGTAGAGAAACTTTAGGGGTATGCGGGTCTTAACGCCGCCGTATCTAGCAGCTACTACCGGGACGTCTATCCTCATGGACTCAAAGTATGCGAGCATTAAAATGAAGGCTATAGTGGCTATAAAGCCAAGTAAGTCAGGATAGCCTGCTTTCCTCCAGAGAAGCGTGTTAACATAGGTCCAGTTGCCTTGCGATACGCCCATGTATATTGCTTGAACCGTCGCTGGTAGAAAGCCGTAGAGCAGTCCATCCGACATTGGACCTATTGGCGATAGAAGCTGCCAAAATATTTGCTGTGCTACTCCCGCTGCTATGAAGAGGCTTATACCGCTGCCTAATCCCCAGCCTTTCTGCAGCATTTCGTCCATTAGAAGCACTATAACGCTAGCTAATACGAGCTGAACGAAAACGAGAAGCTGGGACGTTGTATCTAAGGGTCCGTAAGCACCTCCTATAATGTAAGCAGCTGCCTCTATGCCAGCAAAAATTATTGCGAAAAGCTTTTGGACTCCAGCGAAGACTATTTTTCCTTCCTTAGTAGTCAGGTCGAGGTTAATTATTCGGCTACCTACGAGAAGCTCCCAGATTATGCCCGCAGTAACTATGGGTCCTATTCCAAGCTCCATTAGAGTACCGCGCTTAGACGCCATAATAACTTGAAGAAAGAAGAACTGTTCATAGCCTGTTTCTCTCCATGGTATGCCATAGAGGGGGACTTGAGACATTGCTAGATATGTGACTAGTACGAGGCCCGTCCAAACTAGCCTCTCTCTGAGACTAAGCCTCCTAGCCGGTTTATCTATTTCCGGTAGGATTCGAAAAACTGGGCTAAGAACCTCGTATACTCCCATTAACTTTCACCTTTAATTATGACCTCGCCTCCCGCAGCCTCTATTTTAGCCTTGGCTTCTTCTGTTGCCTTTACTGCCTCTATGATTAATGCATGCGTTACGCGTCCTCTTCCGAGCAGTTTCTGGACCCCAAGCTTTTCTAAGTCAATTTTTACTTTATCGTCAACTTTTTCAGCCAAATTTTGCGCTAAGAGTTTTTCCACGATCTCGTCAAGTTCGCCAACGTTTATGGAGCGGTATTTCCTAACGATAGATGGGTGTCTTTTAAATCCTTTACTGCCGAACCAGTCAGGCGCGTATTTGACGACCCATGTCCACTTGTGTTTCATGTAGCCGGCGTGTCCGCGTCCACCTTTTCTGCCGCTTCGCCTATGCTGTGCAACTCTGCCCCAACCGTATGTGCGTGAACCCCTATAATATTTCCTCTTTTTTTCTCTACGTACGCTCACAGCTTCTGCACCTCACGAGTAACCGTAAAGTTTAGATTCCATGGAAACTTAAATCTTTGCCCCTATGAACCGCGTTTTTTATAAATGGCTTCAGGAGACATATTTTTATTTAGGCATGATTTAGACCAGTGGGTGTATACTGTGAGCGTGGTAGAAGAGTGGATCCCCAAAACAAGGCTGGGATTGATGGTAAAAGAGGGGAAAATCACAAGCCTAGACGAGATTTTCGCCAATAACTTGCCAATACGGGAACCACAGATAATAGACGCTTTGCTGCCAGATCTAAAGCACGAAGTCATAAGTGTAAACTTCGTGCAGAGGCAGACCGACGCAGGCGAGGTAAGCCAGCTTCAAGTCACAGTAGTGGTGGGCAACGAGGACGGCTACGTGGGAGTCGGTATGGGAAAAGCAAAGCAGATTAGAACAGCTATAGAGAAGGCGCTGAGGCAGGCGAAGCTGAACATAATACCTGTTCGTAGAGGCTGCGGTAGCTGGGAATGCCTTTGCGGCAGGCCGCACAGTGTCCCCTTTAAGGTAAGGGGCAAAAGCGGCAGCGTGGAAGTTGAGCTCTTGCCCGCTCCCTCTGGTGTGGGATTGGTAACAGGCGAAATAGGAAAGGTGGTTCTGAGACTAGCCGGAATTCAAGATGTATGGACGAGATCTCGGGGTAGAACTAGGACAGCGCACAACATGGCAAAAGCTATATACAATGCTTTGAAAAACACCTATACCTTTAAACACCCAGCTGAGTGGTAGAGGGAGGCGTGATGAACCGGAAAGAGTCTAACGCTTTATACGCGGTAATACGCATTAAAGGTGAAAGCGGCTTAAGACCCTATGAGGAGAAAACGCTAGAACTGCTACGCTTAACGCGGAAGTTTGCTGCTACGGTCGTAAAAGATACTCCGTCAATTCGGGGCATGCTCAAGAAACTGGAATATGTTGTGACTTATGGCGAGATAAACGAAGACACTCTAGCAAAGCTCATTGAGAAGAGAGGAAGACTCATAGGAAATAAAAGAGTAACCAGAGAGTACTTGCAGAAACTTGGCTTCAAAGACTATAAAGAACTAGCTAAAGCCTTGTTAGAGGGCAAGATAGACCTAAAGAGCTTACCCGAGCTTAAGCCAGTATTCCGCCTTCATCCACCCTCAGGTGGATTCAAAGGCACAATTAAGAAACACTACAGAAACGGCGGCGAACTAGGATATAGAGGAGAAGACATAAACAGGCTGCTTCTTAAAATGATATAGGTATCTAGCTACTTTCGCCGTAAGCAGCCAGAATTTTCTGTTTTACTTCTTCAAAGTGCTCTGGCAGTTTTTCTGGGGCTAAGCCTTTCTCTAAGTATTTATTAAATCGTTTCTCGTAGGTTTCCGGCGATTTTTCTTTTAGGAGTTTAGCGTAGTTAGCTATGTGTTCGCCCTTTATTCTGTCCTCTTCGGGAAGTATTGTCTCGCCAATGGGTATTTTTAGGCCCGCATCTACAGCGCCCATAGCTGCTGCAAAGACTTTTGCCCCTTTAGACGGAACATGAAGACCTATGTCTAGAATTGCTTCTTCAATCCCAGCTTTTTTGGCCCTTAAGCCCGCGAGCAAGCCTACCAGGTAAGCTGCTGGAGTATTCTTACATCCGCCTTTCCATCCAAAACTCGTTTCTAGCTCCTTTGAATATGCAGCTGCCAGTGTTCTATCGCCTCCAGGCTTTGCCTCTACCACTTGCACAGTTATGTGACGAGCAGTTTTTCTCACAACTAGGCGCGGCTTACCTGACAATATTAGTTTTGCACGCTTATAGTAATTAGTGATGCCTTTTAGTCTTCGCTTTAGGGGAACCCTGTAACGCCCATTTCTAGCCACTTGTCTCACCCTGCTTCAACAGCTTGTGCTCGTTTATGTAGAGTTTGAGGTGAGCTAGGTTTCTGAAGAAGCCACCCTTGGCTAGCCTATATAGCCTCCTATATGTTTTAGCATCTATCAGATCCTTCTCTCTCAGGGCTTTAAGAAATCTCCTCTGAGCTCTTATCCTATTTATCCATTCCCTCTTTTCGTCTCGTCTCGGGCCCTTCTTACTGCCGTGTCCTCTTCTTCTACCCTTCTTTTTCTTTTCGTGCAGTAGCCTTGCTCTTCCCCTCGATGGCTTGCTGGTGGGTCGCTTCTTAATCACGCCGTCTTTGATTAGTCTCCTCACCTCTTCTCTCGAGATCACATTTACTAGTCTGTCCATTTGCTCCGGGTCTATCCAGACCCTGCTTTCACCCACTTTTAGCTCTGAGCTCGCGAGCCTTCTTACAGTTTTGAGGCTACTCATATCCGGCACCACCTAGATTTAATATCCTAAGACCAAGCTCCATCGCCTTCTTAATTATTTCGCCCCTTTTCCGCCTCCCCACAGTCGACGATATTCTTATCGCATACTTAGACGGATCTAGCCCTTCGAGCTGCGACGCGTTGTAAACTAGGACTTCGCGGAACCCTGAGGGATGCATTCCTCGAACGGCTTTTGGCCCGCGGTAGCCTACCTTAACCTTAGCCGGATAACCCTTCTTCTCCAGTCTAATCTTATTATCGAGAGACCTGTTCGGGCTTCTCCACACATCTTCTAGGCGCTTTAAATACCACGAGTTCATCCGTATAAAGCGAGGCCTATACAAATTCATTTTATTTCTAATCTTCAGGAGCTTCGCCTCTTCTCTGCTCAGCGAGGGCTTAGGAGGCTTATATTTTATTTCTTTTTCCTCTTCCTCGACTCTCTCTTCTCCTTCCTCAACCTCTTTTTCCTCTTCGATTTTTTCTTCCGGTTCTCCTTCGCTCAATGTTTCTCCTGAGGGTTCTTCTAGGATCTCGCTTTCTTCCGCATCTACCGTATGGGAAGTGTCATTTGGGGTTTCTTTTTCCTCTTCCTCAAGATCTGTTTGTTTCTCCAGCTCCTCAGTATACATAGGCAAGTAACACCCCTCCTATGCCTTTCTTCTTAGCTTCTAGGTGGCTCATTATTCCTTGGGAAGTTGAAACTATTAGAAGCCCAATATCTCTTGCTGGAAGGAATTTTTCCTCCCACATTTCATACTCATCTTTTTTAACGGAATATCGGGGCTTTATTACTCCGCACTTGTTGATTCTGCCAGTTAGCTCTATCCTTATCTTTCCTCCCCTTCCGTCGTCGCTATATTCGAAGTTTCTTATGTAGCCTCCTTCCATCATGACGCGTAGAACATTCATGAGTAGCTTAGACGCTGGGTAAACAAGGCACTCCTTCTTCCCTCTCCTCTCATTATTCATTATTGTTGATAGAGCGTTTGCGACTACGTCTATGACTACCATTAAATCCCCACCTAACCCTCACAATTCCCTTTATAGTTAAATATTTTTACATGTATTTTTTGAAGCCGAGGTCTTCCGCTACTTCTCTGAAGCATCGCCGGCAAAGGTTTAGCCCGTAGATTCTTATTATAGCTTCGTGAGTACCACAGCGCACACATCTGAGCGCTCCTTTTCCGTATTTTCTCTTCTTTGGGGGATGAAGCTTCGCCATTATTTGCTCACCACCTTTGCTCCTAAAACTTCCTCTATAAACTTCTTTGCCTCTTCTTTAGTAACCCTGTGCCTTTTAGGTACGCGCGATCTTTTAATTCTTCTTCTTGCTACTCGATATCCGGGCCTCTCTAGAGCGACTATGACGTCGAACCCGAAGATGCCTATTCTCGGGTCGTACTTCACTCCTGGGAGTAGTATGTGCTCTGTTACGCCGAAGGAGAAGTTGCCATACTCGTCTATGCTTGACTCCTTAATTTCGTTTCCAACGGCTTGTAGAGCCTTCTTAAGAAAGTTTAAAGCCTGCTCGCCTCTGAGAGTAACCATGCATGCTATGTTTTCGCCCTTTCTTATTCCAAATTCTCGGATCGTTCTTTTAGCCTTTCTGAAGGTGGGCTTAGCACCTGTAAGCTGCTCGAGAACATAGGCTGCGTTCTGAAGACGTTCTCCAGACTCGCCGGTGGCTATATGCACGATTACCTTTCCTATGAATACTCGCCTCATAGGGTGATCTGTTTCTAAATACGCCTTATTGAGCACTTCCCGTCACCTCCGCTGGTAGGGATATAAGGGGCTTTTCCCTGCCTACCGGGAATACGTATTCGAGAATAGTTCTCCTGATCTCTCCCGACGGCGATTTGAGGGTTACTATAGCGCTCGATCTCTTAAATATAACATTTATATCTTCTATTTTGCCGTAAAATCCGACGTGAGACCCATCTATTATGAGCGCCCACACTCCTGGTTCGAACTTAACGTGGTCTTCTATGCTTTGCTTTGGAATAGTCATTTTAACTACATCATAGGTTGAATAGCTTGCAGCTTCCACGGAGTTAAAGACGTCCTTTAAGGTTATGAGGTAGTTTCGGCCATCGTGGAATGTGAGCTGCATTGCTTTACCTCGCACGTATTGTTTTCTTTTAATTCTTAGAAGCTTGTAGCCCGCTTCTTCTTCTGATATCGGATGGAGGACAAAAAACTTCACAGGGTGAGAAACCACCCGGTAATACTCGTCAGTTGGAATAATGTGTATAACATCCATTAGCCCAACTGGAAACTTATAGTCAGTTATTATTCGTCCGTCCACTTCTACCTTTCGCCAGCTAAGAATCTTACGCGCTTCCTTCATGTTTCTCGCGTAGCCAAGCATATCCCTGAGTACCACGCCTAGAGGCAGAGAACAGTATAATGGATGAGGACCTGCGCGGGGCTTAACAGCCCATGCATACTCTTTTCGATGAATGGGCCAAAATCTGGGTGCGACGTGCCTTCTCAGATGACGTAAACTCCCTCTACGCTTCTGCCTCGGCAACTTCCTCCACCTCCTTTCCTTTCTTCCTTTCTATAATCTCTTTTCTTCTTGGATCTGAAAGATCTAACTTGGTAATCATAACTTTAGATGGATGAATAGGGAAAGGTACTTCTCGGCCATCGGCTTTAGTAATAGTGGTACCTTCAACGTATATTCTGCCTTTTTTCACGCTGACCTTAACAACCCTTCCTTCAAGCCCGCTAAAGCGACCCCGCATGATGCGAACGGTGTCGCCTTTCCGAACCCGCAATCTCTTAATGCCGTGTTCTTTCCTTAGCTCTGGCGATAGGGGGGCGATAAGACTAGCCGATTTTATGTGAAGTGGAGCTCTATATACCATCTTTTTTCTTACTTTTCGGGGCTGCCTCGCAATTTTTACTTGCATATTATATTCACCAATCACGCACTAGAAGGTTTAATAGAAATAAGTTATAAGTTTTCCGGAGAAAAAGTACACCGCTTGTATCTAACTATTTTCCAAATAATTGATACCATTAATCTGTGGGAGTAAAAATTTATATTAGCTTTCTTCCTCACTGCTTCCCTCGCTTGCAGATGCTTCGAGCGTTGCAACTTCTCGAAGTGCTCTTTCTCTTTCCTCTTGTTTTCGGACTTCTTCTCTCATTTTATCCCAGTCTATGCGTTCTTTGACTATTGCTTTTAAATGTTCTTTGAGTAGCTTCATTGCCTTTTCTTTTCCGAGTCTTGCTGTGTTCCAAGTTACGAAGGGAGAGTAGAAGGTTGCCTTGATTATTTTCGGCTTATCTCCCTCGAACGTGAACTGCACGAAGCCGAGCTCTCTGAGGTAGCACGTATCGTTAGGACACAAGATGTCGATTTCCCGCTGCTCTTTCTTGAGAAATACAAGTTTGTATTCGCTGGGATCTTTTATTATGCGACCGCAAACGCATTGTATGTAATCTTGTCCTTCGCCCACTCCATACACCTCCCAAATCTTCACTAGGCGTGAATATTATGTAAGGTGTATCTTTTATGTCTATGCTTTCTTCTTTTTCTTCTTCTTTTTGTCTATCTTGCCTAGAAGATCTTTAGTTGAGAATAGGTTCTGCTCTTCGATTGTCAATATAGGGATGTAGGTTGATCGAGTATCTCCTTGGACGCCGTTGCTAAAAGACACAGAACCTGTGAATTTGTTATATTTAACGTATCTAGCTTCAACGGCATTTTTAGAGACATAATAGTAGACTATCCCTGTATCTGAGTAAGGAAACGGTGAAATAAAGTAGACGTGATAACCGTCTAATTCTATGTAGTTAATAACTGGTATCTGTAAGCTAACGGCAGCTATAACTAAGTCTTCAAGCGATTTAAGTCTAAGTCGCTTAATGCTAGGCACTGCCTCCCTTCACCCCTTTTCCCCAATATTTCCTATGGTTTTCGATATACTATGAAGTATAAAAGGAGCGCGGTCTAAAAGTAACACAAAATAATCATAATAATCACGCGCATAATTGTAGAAAAGAACATAAGGCTCGGTGAAACAGGTATTGAAAACAGTTTCATCCGAGCGTACCACACGACTCTCCTGTCCGTAGGATTAAAGTAGAAGCGCATCCATTTAGCCCAGTATTTAGGCTTAACGCTCCAGAAGTGCCATGTTAGGTCGTTAAAGGTCCAGGTTGTTGTCACTCCTAATGCGGCGGATGCAAAATCAATCATAGCTAGAGGGAGAAACGGCAATATATACGCAATAGCAAGCACAAGATGATATCCGTCATTGTTAGGCTTGCTTGGCGCTGGCGGGAGGGGAGGCTCTAAGCTCCATAGCCGCCCTATCCACTTCAAACTTTCGTAGATGTTTATAATTTGGGCGTACATAATGCCAGCAATAAAGGAATAAACATCGATGCTATTCATCGAGACCCCGTAGAGCATTTCGAATGCTCTTTTCGAAGGGAGGATACAGTATGCCCCTTTCCGTGACAATTCCAGTAATAAACTTAGGGGGAGTAACGTCGAAAGCATAGTAAATTGCGTCTACTCCTTCAGGAGCTATTCTTGCACCAGAAATATAAAGAACCTCGCTGCTAGGCCTCCTCTCTATTTCAATGTCTTCTCCAGTTTTAGATCCCGGATCAATAGTGCTCATAGGCGCTACCGGGTAAAAGGGCACACCATGCTCCTTAGCGACCAAAGCTAGAGGATAAGTTCCAATTTTATTCGCTACATACCCTTTGATTGTAATCCTATCCGCACCTACAAAAACTATGCTCACGTTCTCTTTTTCCATGATTATGCCCATCTGGTTGTCGGTTGCTATCACCACATCAACGCCTGCCTTGCTAAGCTCCCAGGCAGTGAGCCTAGCTCCTTGCAGGTAAGGCCTCGTCTCCAGAGCTATAACCCTTACGCGCTTGCCCTCCTCCAAAGCCTTATAGATAGGGGCTGTCGCTGTACCGTAATAGCTTGTTGCTAGAGACCCAGCGTTACATATCGTCATTACTGTGTCTCCATCGTCTAGAAGTTTGGCTCCTATCTCTCCCAGTTTCCTATTTGTTTCTTCATCCTCTCTCCAGATTTTTAGCGCCTCTTCCTCAACCTTTTTGACGAGTTCATCAATGCTTTTAGCGTTTTCAGCAACTTTTAGAACTCTTTTAACTGCCCAAGAAAGGTTCACTGCTGTAGGCCTTGTGGATATGAGAGCGTCTGCTACAGATTTAAGGTAGCTGAAGGCTTCCGAGAGATTTTCTGTTCTTATTTCACGGACAGCAAGCGCTAAGGCCATCGCCGCAGCTACGCCTATTGCGGGCGCCCCTCTTATTTCCATCTTCTTTATGGCTTCGGCTACGCGTTTCCAGTCGCTTGTTTCAATGTACTCTAGCTTTGAAGGGAGCTTCAACTGGTTTATAAGCCGTACTTTACCGTCTACGTATTCTATCGTCCGAGGTAAGCTTAACACCCTACGCACCTATGGAAAAACTACTTAACTAATAGTTAAGT
Source organism: archaeon (assembly GCA_029258735.1). Lineage (GTDB taxonomy): Archaea > Thermoproteota > Thermoprotei > Thermofilales > JAPDKD01 > JAPDKD01. The sequence goes on from JAPDKD010000110.1 coordinate 13,861, forward strand.
CTTAACACAGCTCTGGCAATGAGGTTAGCAACGCGGACCGGCTCTGGATACCCGCCAAAATGCGTGAAAATGTTTAATAGCTCCCTAGCCGTCCGCAGGCTCATGCCTACATTTCGAACATATACGCGCGCGCCTGTTTTTCTAATATAAACCTCTTTGCGCTCCCCAAGTTTTCTATATAGTTTTAATCGTTTTTCCCTTTCCTGCCCCTGAAAATATTCTTCAATAAACTTTTCTAGGCCTTGGCTCTCGTTGTAGGTAACACATATGACTGGAACACCAGTTTCCTCGTATACTCTGTCTACATCGATTATGTTAAACCACGAGATGACGCATCCACTTAGGAGAATAAAGGATATGTCTCTTCTGTTTAACTGGCTGTAAATGTTGAGAACTGCTTCTGTCGCGTCTAATCCGCCGACTGTCGCAGAACTTATTGCTACGCCGTCTATGAATAAATCTCTTCTTTGGACAACGCCTGCAAGTATGGATTTAGGCTTAGTTTTGAGGAAGCTCTCAGCTATGCCGAGACATCTTAAACCCCGCTTTGTAGCAACAACTCTTACCATAGTTCGCGCTCAAACCGCGTTAAAGGCTTGTATCCCTCACTTGTCAGCACAACAGTATCCTCTATTCTAATGCCGCCGAAGCCTTTAATGTATATTCCAGGTTCAACTGTGAAAACCTCACCTTCAAGGAGGCTGTCCTTGCTGGAGGGTGAAAGCGTGGGAGGCTCATGAATGTCTACTCCTACTCCATGACCAAGCCCGTGATTAAAGTACTTGGCTAGGCCCTTCTTTCTCAGAACCTCTCTAGCCCTTTCATCAACTGCTTTTCCCTTAACACCGACACGTAATGCCTCCAAAGCCGCCTGCTGAGAACTTAGAATGGCTTCAAGTAACTGACGCTGTTTCTCAGACGCTTCACCAAACACAAGTGTCCTGGTCATATCGGAGCAGTAGCCCTCTACGCGGGCTCCAAGGTCTATTTTAACCAGATCTCCCCGCTCGAGCTTTTTGTTTCCGGGCTTGGCGTGAGGGTGCGCGCTGTGCTCCGCGAAGGCTACTATCGGCGGAAATGAGGGCTCGGCGCCTGCCCTATATATCTCATGCAGTATTATTCCTGCCAGCTCTCCTTCAGTTACTCCCTTCTCCATGGAGTAGAGAGCCTTTCTTAGCGCCTTCTCGGCTAGGCGAGACGCCTTTGTAATTGCTTCTACTTCGTCGCTATCCTTTACCCTTCTCATTTGTTTTAGAATTTCGTCGATGGGTTTTACTGCGCCGTATGTTTTTTCTAGCTTTTGAAGAGTTTTCGTACTTACTTTTTCCTTCGTAATGCCTGTTTTTTCAGCCTTCAGCCCAGCAATTTCTAAAGCTTTTATCAGTGCCTCTGGAAAAGACCCTCTGATTAAATCTTCATCCTCAAGAAATTCCACGTCTGCTTCGGTGTAACCTATTACCCTCGCACCGATTTTCTCTTCGTCCTGAGCCCTTAGCGCTTCGAGCCTCGGACATAGCAGTATTTTTTCCTCGGGCCCTATTATTAGCGCGCTGGCAGCGTCTGTACCAGAAAGATAGAAAATATTTGAGCCTCCTACGATAATCGCTCCGCCTAGCTCCTTTTCAGAAATCAGGTTTGAAATCTTTTCAATTCTACCTTTAAAGTTCAATTCTGTTGCACCTTAAGAATATCTACATAGTTCTCATATACGTTCTTCGGTTCGCCGCTACCCTAGTTGAACATTATATGCAGATATTATGCCGTTATTTTTCAAATGACTAACCAACTTCATACATTATTAATATAAGGAATAGAAAATGCGGGGAATATTGTGCCGAGTGCTACTGATGCTAAAAAGGTAGGAGCTAGACTTAGTGTTGCAGCTTTGACTCTCATAGCTTTCTCGATTACATCTAGAATTTTTCAAAGTAACATAACAGGCCTCTCAGAAGCAACATTAGCTATCATCTCCGCAGTTATAGCGATTATATATCCGTCCGTGGGAGCCGCTGCCTCAGGGACAAGTTTGATTTTTTGGTCGCTGAGTCAGAGCCCTGGCTTTGCTCTCGTCGTAGCGCTAATATATGCAGCCTTCTTGGTGAAATCCCTTCGACAGTGGTGGCTTTTACCTATCTTAATGATTTCTCTTTCGCTCAGCATAGGCGTTCAGGGCATGGAGCTCATCTCTATTGCGATGCTTTTGGCTGCAGTCGCGCTTATGGAGCCAAAAGAAGCGGCAACAATAACCCTCTTATACGCACTTCTCCTCTCATTTATCGCAGCTCTAAGCCTCCCACAGACACCTGCAGCAAATAGGGGTATGATGATAATACCAACCGCCGGTGTAGTAGTTCCCCAGCAAGGCACTTCCCTATACAATATTTTTTCGATTAAGACCGTTGAAGCGGCTTCCTATCTTTTAACAGTCTATCTTCAGCTAGTCTTCTCTAATGATATGCTATTACTTCTCCAAATTTTCACGTTTACAGTTGCCGGATATACGATCTCTAAGCTAACTCACACAGCAAATAGCCGTTTAGCTCTTCTTTCTGCTGGAGTTCTTTCGTCAGGTTTAATTGTAGGTACCTATGCGTGGAGCTTGCTTAGAACTTACGATTACCTACTGCCTCCCGAGTATTATATGCCGCTTCTAATTATGACTCCTTCATTTCTCACAGTTGCCAACGCCCTTCAGAGGACTTTACGGTTTGAACGTGTACGTATAAGGACGAGGCGTGGAGGCCCTCTCCCCTCGTTTAAGGATGTAGGAGGCTTACATGATATAAAGAGGATGCTTTACGAATCGGTAATCCTTCCCCTCAAAAATAGAAGCCTTATGGAGAAGTACGGCGTGAGGTTGCCTAGGGGAATACTGCTTTATGGCCCGCCAGGCTGCGGAAAAACCCTGCTAATGAAGGCATTGGCCCGGGAAGCTGGCATAAAATTCCTATACGTTAAAAGCAACGAAGTACTAAGTAAATGGTATGGCGAAAGTGAAAGGAAGCTCGCTGAACTCTTCACTCTTGCGCGGAACTCTGCCCCTAGTATACTCTTCTTTGACGAAATAGATGCGCTGGCAAGAAGCAGGGAATCTTATTCGAGCGATGATGTCGCGCCAAGGTTGCTCAGCATACTTTTAACGGAGATAGACGGGCTGGAACCTAGTGACGGCGTCATTGTTGTAGGCTCTACAAACATCCCCCAAGTACTGGACGCGGCACTGCTAAGACCTGGAAGGTTTGATCAAATAATCTATGTTCCACCGCCCGACTATGAAGCTAGGATAGAAATATTCCAAATACACGCTAGGAAGCTACCTCTAGCAGAGGATGTAGACTTTAATGAGCTAGCCAAACTTACTGAAGGGTTCAGTGGAGCGGACATCAGCGCTGTTTGCCAAGAAGTCGCAAAGAGAGTGGCTCAGCGAGCGTTAAGAACCAAAACCTCATCTTACGCCACGATGAACGATTTTCTTGAGGTCTTAAGGGGATTCAGACCCAGTATAACATCAGAGATGCTCGAAGGCTACGAAGAATTCCGAAAAGCGCATATGCGAACGGGATATACGCCGCGCGAGCAGAGGTCCAGGCTAGTCGACATTTATGAGGCTAAGGCTGCCATACATAATTTTATAAAGATGGTGACAAGCAGCAGAAGCGGAGCTGAACAGCCAATCCATTCTTTACTCGTCTTCGGCCCTCCGGGCTGTGGAAAGTCCACTCTTGTAGAGGAAGCAGCCGAACTAGAAGGAATGGGGCATGTCAGTGTCGACGTTCGATTAGTAGAGAGTTCTGATAAGCTTATTGAAGCCTTTAATAGGGCGGTTAAGCAGGCACCCAGCGTGCTTATAATTGAAGAATTTAACTCTAAGCCATGGGGCATAAGCACAGCGCTACACTTAGTAGAGTCGGCACGTAAGTTAAAGAGAAGAGTGTTGATAGCCTTAACATCCTCGTCGCCGTCGCAAATTCCAGTAGAAGCCATCTCACGAGGACTTTTCGATAGAGCTGTCTACGTTCCACCCCCAGATGAGGAAGTAAGAATTCAAGTCGTATCTTCAACACTCGACCAGTTAGGAGTAAAACCAGATTTCGACCTAAACCTAGTTTCTGATCTCACCGCCGATTACTCTGTTCGGAGCATAATTATCATGGCTAAAAGAGCCGCATCCTTCGCTATAGAAAGAGGAAACCCAACGGTATCGTTGCAGGATTTCGTCAGAGCTAAATCCACTCTTCCACCAGACCTATCACCTGAGGTTTTCTTTGATATTGAACGATTCATATCTCAATATCAGGGGTTAGTGGCAGGCTTCAAAGAAGCTACCAGAGCATTGCCCCAATAAACCTAAATAAAATTTATAGAAATGGTTAAGAAACGAAACGATAATTAAAATAAAATTTAAATGTGCTATATGCGATTGTGGACAGGTCGTATATTTATGCTTGAAAAACATTCTGAAAAGCTTGCTTTGGAAGAAATACCCTTCATGCACTGGGGTATAATAACTAAGTATAACTACGACGAAAGTAAAGCTAGATATGTCCCTAGAAAACGATGGGATCCTCTCTCCTCTAGCGAAATCTTCTTGGTGAACGAGCGCACTGGAGAGATAGTGCGATTACCTAGGCGACGAGGACATTTTTCCTATATTAGCCCTATTAGGTCTGCAAGGCCTGGAGCCTCTAATCCGCCAGTTAAGAAGCCACTAGACGTGTTTGAAAAAATCATATCCGGAGAAGACTATGCAATTTTCGTTACAGTGGACGAAAGATGGACTGACTCCACGTTCTCGCTTACTCCTGTGAAAATGAACATCAAGGGTTCAAAAGCGGCAACTATAATTAACAGGTTTCCTGCAATGATAAGATACCTAGACCCTGATATACGAGGAAAGATTGAAAGTAAATTGAGAAACGGATACACAAAATTGGCTTTTGGAATAAATTTAATAACATTTCCAGTAGACTACGCCGAGACGCTTAGCGATGTAAGCTTCGACTCTCTTGTCGCTCTCCTCTCCGCGATGGCAAAGAGCATAGAATACACCGTAAAAGAAGCTATAGACAAGGGTGCAGAAATAATCCCAGTATACCCCTTCTTTAACATAGGATATATGGCGGGCGGCAGCCAGCCCCGCTTACACTCACAAACCTACGTAGACCTAAACATGGACGGACACGGAGTCTTCATGGAAAACGTATTGATAGCCTTTGCCGAACAGCAGAAGAAAGGATACTGCCACCTGTGCACAGCAAAGCACCAGGGGAGAATAATATACGAAAACTCTTCGTGGATAGCATGGGCCACTCTGTCCCCAAGGCGGAACTATCATCTCCGGCTATCCCCTAAGCGCCACATAGGACGGATAACCGAGCTCGACGAGCACGAGATTAGGGGACTCGCGGACGCATTAATAGTATTGTCAAAGGCTCTAGACGAGGTAGGCGTCAGCAAAGACCGTAATGTGCTGATATATTCTAACCCCTACGGCTACAAGTCACCTTTCCACCTTTTCGTAGACATCATACCCTTCGAGAGGGTTGGCGGAATCGAGATCCTAGACACTGTAAGAGTTGTAAGAGTTGCCCCCGAAGATGTAGCTGAACAGCTAAAGAAAGTTATTAAAGAAAAAGAAATATCCAGCCTTTAAGGCAAAGTAAGAGGTATTCCCTTCAACTGGCACAGAAAGGCTGTAAGGGAAGGCGTCAGCAGTATCAGCAATATTAGCCTCAACGTGTCAGCTATCATACCTACCTTAAACATGTTCCACAGCTTTATCATTCTGCTACCGTAAACTATCGCCATTGGTGGAGTGGTGCTGGGCAAGGCACTGGAAATCGAGCACGCCAAACCCACTGCAATAACAGCGGGCACCGGGTTTATGCCAGCAGCCTTGGAGAGAGTGGCCACTATGGGCGCGGAGATAAGCGTGGAAGCAGTGTTTGAAGCGGGGTAAGTTATTAGGAAGCCAAGTATCGCGCCGACCGTGACCATAAGCCAAAAGCTCGGCTTTACTCCTATAACTCCGGTAACAATGTAAGCCAGCCACTCCGCGACCCCACCCGTTTGAAGACCCCTGCTTAGAGCTATACCACCACCAAATAGAAACACAACGTTCCAGTCTATGCCCTCTTCTATTTCCCTCCAGGTCAATAGGGGCCGGCCTGAAGCTCTGATAAGCCCTAACAGAAGGATAGCTATGACCGCCGCTGCAGCTTCTGGCAAAATAGCCTTTATGGTGCTTGCTAGGCCAGATAGTTGCGGAGCGGAGTATGACAGTAAAAGGATAGAACCAGGTAGTATCCAGAGAAACATGGTAATAAAGAACACCGCTAAAACTAATTTTTCACCTTTAGATAGCGACCCCAACTTCTCCGCCTCCTTTCTCAGCCTCTCCCTAGCTTGGGCTAAGTCTGCCACTTCAGGCTTAAGAACAAAAAACACAACTATCCAAACTATCAGTAGCCCTATCAGTGCGTGCGGCGTCCCGATGATGAACCAGTCAAAGAAAGTTATTGTAACGCCGGGCATTACGTCCTCAATAACCTTCTTGGCTATAAGATTTGGAGGAGTGCTTATAAGCAGAAGCATGGCTCCAGCTGTAGAAGCTTGACCTACGAGCAGCATAGTTGCCTCAGCGTACTTGCTTCCCCTTCCAAAGCCCATGGAAGTTAAGAAGGCAAGAACTATAGGATATACTATGGACGTTGCCGCCGTGATCGAGCCCGTTATCGTTAATATAAACACGGGAAGAGCTGCTACGAAGAAAGCCGCTATCGCCGGATTATTGCCCTTATAGATTAACGATAATTTTATAGCAACCCTCTTGTCTATGCCCCATACCTGAAAAGCCTTAGCGAGCACAAAGCCTCCCATAAACACCCATATTATTGGCTCGGTAAACGCCGTCAAGGCGCTCTTCCAAGATAGCACACCAGTTAGTGAGAAAATTATCGGTGGTATAAGCGCTGCTAGTCCCAGAGGCACACATTCGCCGACCCACCATATAGCTGTCCACAGAAGAACACTCAGCGACAAGAGAATAAAAATGTACGAGGAAAGCCCGAGACCTTCCGCAACGTGCAGCGTACCCGGTAGTGGAGGCAAAGCCAACATTAAAATGAAGACTAGGGGGCCGAGAGCTAGCGTAATCTTCTTTCCTTTAGTCAGCTCGTTCAAGAAATCACCGTAGAATAGTTAAGATTCCTCTAAATATTCTTTCGCGGACAGAAAGAACATGTGGAACATCGACAGGACGTGCGGGTGATATAGATGGGGTTAGCCGAAGGCTTTGATGCATGGCTAATTACGGTTGGAAACGAGATACTTATCGGAAAAACAGTCAACTCGAACTTTGCGTGGCTTGGTAGGAAGCTCACGCTTTTAGGATATAGGGTTAAAGGCGGAATTATAGTTCCAGACATTCTGGAGGACATTAGCTGGGCTTTTAAAACAGCGTTAGCTAGAGGGGCGAGGGTCATCATCTCAACTGGCGGGTTAGGGCCAACCTTCGACGATAAGACGGTTGAAGGCTTAGCCCTAGCATTAAACGTAGAGCTTCAAATAAATGAGAGAGCGTTGAAAATGGTTGAAGAAAAATACAGCAAAAGAGGTTTACCACTCACTGAAGCTAGAATAAAGATGGCTAAGCTACCTAAGGGAGCTACACCTCTCCCGAATCCCATTGGGACGGCGCCGGGAGTCCATATAGTTATCATGGGATGTGATATTTTCCTTCTGCCAGGTGTTCCCCGAGAGATGGAGGCGATCTTTGAAGCTTACGTGGAGCCTATATTAAGAGAGAAAGGGCCCAAGGTATATTTCGCCGAGGCTAGGGTTAAATCCTACGGCGTTCCGGAGTCGGAGATAGCCCCGTTAATATGGAAGGCAATGAAAGACACCGGCAATGTCTATATTAAGAGCCATCCCCAGGGAGCCGAGCTAGGCGTGCCGATATTAGAATTTCACATTACGGCGTCATCAAGAAGCCCAGAAGAAGCCATAAAAAGCGTAGAAAAAGCGAGAGAAAAACTAATCGAATACTTGAAAACTAAGGGAGCACGCATAGAAGAATAGGAAAAACCTAAAACTATAGAAGCAACATAAAGGTATGAACGACCCGCGAAGCATAGTAGCTCAGATAATGAGATTAATGCATTCTAGAGGGTTAATCTCGGGACTAAGCGGCAACGCTAGCATTCGAATTAAAGAAGATAATCTTCTCATAACACCGAGTGGTTATCACAAGGCATTTCTCAAACCAGAACATATCGTACTCATAGATTTTGAAGGAAAGCTGTTGGAAGGAAGTCTTAGACCGAGTTCAGAATGGAGAATGCACGTAGAAATATATCGACGCTATCCAAGCGCGAAAGCTATCGTGCATGCACACCCTCCATACACGCTGGCGATTGGTAAAGGCATAGAGACAGTGGACATGCCGGAGCTTAGGCTCGCAGTGGGTAATGTAGGATTTATTCCTCCCGTAGAGCCTGGAACACGTGACCTTGCCGACAGAGTTGCAGCTGCTTTAAAAAACGCCAAAATAGCTATAATGGAAAAGCATGGAGTTGTCTCGATGGATGAAGACATATTAAGGGCGGAGGCGCGGATTGAGGCGTTAGAAGAAATATGCAAAATAGTATACCTGACAACATTAAAGAAGTAAAAAATAAAAAAAGAATCTAAATTATCTTCCGTATAATGTCTTTCTCGGTAATTATTCCCCTAAGCTCTCCTCTTTCCACTACTGGAAGCCTTCGTATACCGTTTTTCCGCATTATCGATATAGCCTCGCTTAGTGGAGTGTCAGGTCGAATGGTTATCAATGGTTTAGACATCACGTCCTGGCACATTGTGGTTCGAGGGTTTCTCTCCTCCAGCACAACCCGTTTCAAGATATCCCGCTCAGTTATAATGCCGACTGGCTGCCCACCCATCATAACTACCACAGCGCCAATATCGTGAGTAATCATCTTGTTTACTGCTGAAATAACAGGGTCAGAGAAGAGAACCGTAACGACGGGAGTAGACATTATTTCCTTGGCGGGCTTGTCTAAAAACGCACTCATCATGTATATTACAATAAATAAATAATATTAAATATTGCTACCTCAAGCTATTAAAGCATAGAAAAACATATGCGCCTAATAACAGATACTATTCGATATTTACATGGTAAATATAAATAACATTAGAGAAGGTTTTCTACGCGCGGCTTAGCAGGCGTAAACGGTTCAGCGTATTTTATTCCAGCTATGTATCCGTAGTGAGCCGCTTCTACCCGTATTCTCTCCAAAGGATTGAAGCCGTGCAGCTTTGTTCCTCTAAGCCATTCAAGCTGGGATCTATGCACCTCCATTGCTCTGATCTTATAGTCGATGTAGTCTGTTATGTCTACGTAGATATCAGTAACCAAACCTTTACCGTAAAAGTAAAGCCGCTCTACTACGTGAGATTCACCTTCATCCTCAAGTGTCGGCAAGCCCGCCATGAATACCGCGTCACGAATTATTCTTGAAGTATTTCTGTGGTCCCTGTGGTACTCGTCCGGAGCATGAGTTATTACAATTGATGGCCTTATTTTCCTAATCACTTCGACGGCTTTAAGTATAGTCTCCATAGAGTATTCTAAGTGCGCGTCTTTATATCCCAAAAATATCGGCTCAGCGCCTATCACTCGAGCAGCTTCAAGAGCCTCCTTACGCCTTATTTCTTTGAGCTCCTCCGGCTTAATAGAGAAATGACCATATTCGCCGTTCGTCATCCAGACGATGTATACTTTAAAGCCGAGTTTCACGTGTTTAGCTAGCGTTCCAGCAGAAAATACTTCATCGTCGGGATGAGCTACAAACAAAGCAATAATGCCGCCCAAGCATCATCCCACCTTTCAAGCTTCTCAGTCTAATATAAACTAATTTCAAAGAGTCAAAAATAAAAAACGCTTTGAAGAAAAGGTTTTCATTAAGACTGCGATTATTTTAGTCTGTGGAGACTGTTAGCGTTGAGAAGCGGTGTAGAAATTGCCTTGGATTGGCATAGAAGCTGAAAAAGTCGAAAAAAAGAGGTTCGAGGAAACAGTCCTACGCTACGGGTTAACAGTGTTCGGCGAAATCGAAGTTGAGATTAAGACTAGCCGTGGATGGCTCAAGTTTATTGTGCTTGAAGTTGGAGGCTTCGTAGAGGGTCTGGCGCGGGACCTTTCTAAGCTGCTTGACGCGGCTGCTATTGAGGCCGGACCTCACCTCATATTAGGCGAACCGAGCGCTAAGATATGGGACGAGGCAGTGAAAGTTGTTTTTCCAGATGGCGAAGAGGAGGTTATTCCGGTGTTCACAAATGACAGCTTTCTGGATGTAAGGATACCTAATGAGCGGATTAAGGGAGTCAAGGGCTCCATCGTCGTGGGCGGAAAAAAATACGAGCTTCCGCTGACTCCTAAAAGCTTAATAGAAATTTACAATAAAGGCGAGGAACTTTTTAAGAAGGTTGAAAAAGCCGCCTCCGTCTATGGCATATCAAGCATAGTTTCCGCAGAAGCCTTAAAGGCTCTACGCGAGAAGACCAAGGCTCCACCCAGATACGAAATTGATTACAATGCTGGATTAGCTCTGATCTACGAGAAAAACAGAATAAAAACAGTGAACATCATTGCCTTCTTGTTGGATTTACTGCTCAAGGGATTTGAACAAGAAGCTTTGAAAATATTTGAAAAGGCTCCCGAGAAATTAAAGATTGGAATTCGAGACGCTGTGAAAGAAGAGTACGAAGTTTATAGAGACATTGGAGGTCTCGGAGCTTTAAGGTTAAGATCATTTGCCAAGCAAATAGGATTAGAAATTATTGAAGAAGAAGAGAAAATAGAGGAATAATTTTCGGGTTTACTATATAAACTTCTTGGTTAAAATATATATGAGACTGATAGCATGCCGGCGTTGTCCTCGCGTGTAAATATAATTAAGGCATCCCCGATCCGCCGCATCGCCGCTCTTTTAGATGAAGCAAGAAGAAAGGAAGACATAATTTCCTTCGGGGGCGGTGCTCCGAGCTTACCGCCACCCCAGGAAGTCTTAGACTATATGTGCTACTTGCTGATGGAGAAGCCTCGAATGGCGGTCGGATACACTGGGACGCGGGGCATACCAGAGCTACGCGAGCTTATCGCTGAGGATTTAAAGAAGTATTGGGGGGTTGATTACGACCCTCAAAGCGAAATTATGATTACAACGGGCGGCACGGAGGGCATCTATGCCACTTTAGCTGCAACACTTGACGAAGGTGACGAAGTCATAATCTTGGACCCCACCTATCTCGGCTATAGCGAAGCTATTAAGCTAGTGGGAGGGCGGGTTAAGAAAGTCCCCATAAGCGTTGAAACAGCTTATCAACCTGACCTAGAAGAAGTAAAGAAAGTTGTAACCCCCAAGACAACCGCGTTCATATTGTTAAGCCCCGATAATCCTACAGGCAGAGTTGTCACCGAAGAATTCGTTAAGGGTCTTGTGGACTTGGCCGTCGATCACGATTTCTGGATAATCTTCGACGCTGCATACAAGCACATAACCTTTGGAGAACGAAAGCAGCCTTGGCCAGACAGCTATCCGGGCGCCAGAGAGAGAACAATAACCATTAACACGTTTTCTAAGGAAGCGTCTATCCCCGGGCTTAGGCTAGGCTATCTGACCGGGCCTCCTGAAGCTCTCGAAGCGATAGAGAAGGTAAAGCAGTACCTTACCCTAGCTCCGGACTCTCTGGGACAGTTTGCTATGGTGAAGTTTTACCAGGACGGGATTAAGGATAGGTACCTTAAAGAGGTCGTAATTCCCACCTATAAGAGACGCCGTGACTTAATGTATGAACTTATAAGGAAAGAGTTACCCGAGGCTAAAACGGCGCTCCCTGAAGGCGCTTTCTACTTTTTCGTAAACATCGAGTACTACTTGGAAGCCATGAACCGGAACGACGAAGAATTCGCTAACCGCCTTCTCTATAGGAAAGGCGTCGTAGTCATACCTGGCTCGCACTTTGGGGATATGGGGCGGGGACACATAAGAATGACCTTTGTCTCCGAGCCCGAGGAAAGAATTAGAGAAGGCATGAGGCGCATAGGAGCCTTTGTATTCAGCTACCTGTAACTCTATTTTTTAACCCCTAACGCGCGGTTTCTGTGAAAAAGCATGTTAGATACGGTGCTTGATGCACTCCATAGAAAAAGGAAGCAGGTTCTTGAGAAAATAGGTAAACTTAGCAGTGTGGCTCTAGAGATAGCCGTGGAGCACGAACCCCTCCCCAAGCCGGTTTACACAAGCCTTTTTGCCGTAGATGGAAGCATGAACCTAAAGGAATACAAGAACTTTATCGTATACGCGGTAGATGCCGAAACCTTGGGACTCATTGATCGAAAAATAAGGATAATAAATCGCCTAGCGGACGTCGACGTGCTTATCCCTTACTGGCTTCCACGCGAACGCGTCCGTCTCTACATGTCTATACTAGAGACGCGGGCTGCGCTCGAAGCGCTAAAGGAGAAGGAGGCCGAATATGTATTCACGGATGGGTCGCTTACAAGCGAGATAATAAGGCCCATAGGTTATAGGCCGAGAAACTTCGGAGTGGAGCGCCTGATCGAACATTACAGACCCATGCTTGAGAACGCAGCCGTTAGGGGCGAACCCGAGATAGCGTCTAAGCGGATAATAGAGCGAAAAGCCGAGATGAACGAGCACCCCGGCTTGCTAAACGAACTTTCTCTCTTCCTAGAATATGTGGAGCATCTCGCCAGCGTTAGAGAGCTGTTGTTCAAATACAAGTATAGGGTTGTAGGAGTGGCGAAAAGGTCTCAGAGCAACTTTCTCTTTAATCTGCCATATCCTGACATAGCAATCCTAGAGGAAAAAATGAAGGAAACTGGCTACGTGGTGGCGGCAGAGCCTCAGACTCTTGAATCGTCTAAGAGGTACTTGCCTGCCTATAAAGAACTCCTGAATTTTCCCTTTACGGTTGTGTACGTTAGGCTTGAGAAGGGAGGCCCCGTATTGAAAGTCGAGGTCGCCGGTGAGGCTGACGAGGACATCATTAAGGAGATAGTGGGCGTCATGAGGAGTGTCCGTGTTCAGG
>JAPDKD010000108.1 GCA_029258735.1 archaeon
ATATGAAAGCATAAAAACCCGCAAAACAGAAAAACTGATGCACGCTGTTACCGAAATAATAGAGATGCTAATAGCCTATCCCTCAAACACGCTGTCTTACATAAGGCTGGCAGCATTTGCAATGGCTCACGAAGCCTTCGGCGAACTAGCATATATTCTAGCGGGTATGATGGGACCTGTAGCTAGCTACGTATTAGCGAACATTCTAGTCCTAGCCATAGAGGGGCTCGGCGTCGGGATACAAGCACTAAGGCTAACCTTCTATGAGTTTTCTACAAAGTTCTTTAAAGGAGGAGGAATAGAATTCAAACCAATCATAGAGCTAGCCATGCTGGAAGAACTTCAAAAAGCGCTGGAAGAATAGTTAGGCATCTGCACGTAATATATTTATCAACGTTTTACTTCTCATTTGCGGTTGATAGAATATGTCCTCGACAGCTCAAAAAATAATGATCCTTTTTGTAATAGTAAACATAGTATTAATAGCAGCTTCAGTAACCGCTTTTGCCTACACATTATCACAGAAAAACGCTTCAAGCACATCACAAACGCAAGAAACTCAAGCTGCTACTGGACTCACAGAGCCAGATTCTATAGCAATACTAGGAGCGGCCATAGCAGTAACAGGATCTACGCTTGCAGCCGGAATAGCTTTAAGCTCTGTAGCAAAGGCTGGACTAGCCGCATACGTAGAAAAACCCGACGTAAAGACATGGCTCTTAATCTTAGGAGGTTTGGCCGAAGGAATAGCAATATATGGGCTGTTACTGGCAATACTGATCCTCGGACGGTTAGGCTAAGTATGCGGTTACACAATTATATAGCTAAATATTTCTTCCTCTGGTATTCCTAAAATCTTACCTAACATTATTCTCTCCAGATTAAAAGCTTCATTCAACGCGAGATTCACGTAATAAATTAAGTACGGTAATCCCGTGAAAAATTTCCGTGAAAGCTTAACATAATATTTCTCGTTCTCGTTCTCTAGAATTAGCATAAGGCTTGAAATATCATTCGTCTCCAAGTGTTTCTTCACAACGCTGGGTGAAACGCCTATCCTTCTAACTAGCCTTAAAGGATCAAAATTACGTATAGGAAAGCTCGCTGGAACTAATCCGCTAATTATGCCCCTTTTAGCGAGATCATCTAATGTCGACTTAAATATGATGCTCCAATAAATTAAAGTTATTAAGGCTTCTCGGTCAATTGCTTTGAGTATAGCGTCTCTATATTTTCTTTTTAACAATAAAACAACGTCCCTAGCGTACTCATAGTATAAGGAATCTAAAAACGCCTCTCTTTCATCAACTGTTCCAGTAATAAATTTTGGCTGCTTCCTACCCCGCATATATGGTGTATTTCCAAGAATTTCCCAAACCTCGCCTTCGCTTACAGCCCCCTTTAATTCCTCCACAGCGATATGATGGAAGTATGGATAAAAATAGGGCTTAGTTCTCTTTCCGTAAATCTCCCTAAGTTTGAATTTCACATTTTCTATTTCAAGTTTATCGGCATATAGACATATTAGGTTTCTATACTCTTCAGCTATGCCGCAGAGAAGTTCTAATCGCTCGCTGAAAACGTTAAATATTTTCTCGATCTTTTGGTCTATCGGGGCTTTTTCATCGATATCTCTATATGCTTCAAAATCTGTTAACTTTTTTTCTTCCCTTATAAGTGCTTCGTAGTCTTTTCTGGTTAGCAGTCTTGTTTTTAACCCGTGTGCCCTGGTAACCAGATATTCTTCCATTATTGTTCGCCTATCATTTTTATGCGCACAAACTCTTCTATCTCCTCCTCGGAAACCTTTTCCTCTATTCTGTTTATAGCCTCCCTTAGCTGGGGTATTAAGTTCTTGTCGAGAGAATTCACTACGCGGTTAATGTATTGAAGTTGCCTGCAGAGCCTTTCAACCGCCATCTCCTTGTTTGCTATTTCTATCATCTCGTGAAGTGCCTCCCAAAGGGTTTCAAGAGCCTTCCGATATTCTGGGTCTATAATCCTCGAAAAATCGGGCTCTTCAACGACCTTAACCTTCGGAACGGGCACTCCTTGAACGCTCTCAAGCAATGTCTGAAGCTTAGGAGGCTTAACCAGGTTAGTTTTAGAGATGAAGTCGTGCTCGCCCCTAAGAGACCTTATCCTGTCCAACGCGCGTATCGCTTTCAAATACTCGTGTTCAGCGTGAGCCCTATATCTCAGCTCGTCCATCAAAAGGAATACCTCTTTCACAAGTTGATCACGTCGCATTTCTAGAACGTTTTTACCCCTCTCTACAAGCCCCAGCTGCTCCCTCAACCTAAGGAGAGTACCCCTAGAAGCCGGGAGAAATTGAAGCTGGGACGCCATTATCAGCCACCGCCGTAGTTCGGATGATACTTTTCTATCATCTTCCTCGGAATTCTCACAAGTTCCTCCTCTGGCAAGACCGAGAGAACCCTCCAAGCCCGGTTTAAGGTTTCCTCTATGGGGCGGTTCTCATATGGGTCTTGATTAACGAAGTTTGACTCAAATTCCTCCGCGAATTTTAGGAAGCGCTTCATGCGCTCGCTGAGTCCCACTTCACCTATTATGCGGGCCAGGTCTCTAGCCCTTACGCCTCTAGAGTAGGCGTCATACAGCTGGTCTGCAACGTACCTATGGTCTTCGCGAGTTTTGCCTTCGCCTATTCCGGCCTTCATGAGCCTGCTGAGGCTGGGCAGCACGTTTACTGGCGGATATATACCTCTAACAGAAAGTTCTTGGCTTAAGAATATCTGCCCCTCTGTGATGTACCCGGTTAAGTCTGGTATAGGGTGTCTAAGGTCGCCGCCGGGCATCGTGAGAATAGGGAAAAGCGTTATACTGCCTTTTTTACCCTTTATGATTCCAGCGCGCTCGTATATGGTAGCGAGATCGCTGTACATGTAGCCTGGATAGCCCAACCTGCCGGGAATCTCGCCTCTTGCCGTGCTTATCTCTCTGAGTGCCTCGCAGTAGTTAGTCATGTCGGACATTATGACTAGTACGTGCATTTCAAGGTCGAAAGCCAGATACTCGGCTATGGTTAGAGCGATACGGGGAGTCATTATCCTCTCGACGGCGGGGTCATCGGCCAAGTTAAGTATGGCTACCATCCTCTCTATGGCTCCAGTCTCTCTAAACTGCTCTATGAAGAAGTCGGCTTCAGTATTTCTGAGGCCTATGCCAGCAAATACGACTGCGAAGCCCTCCTCTTCTCCCCTGACTGTGGCTTGCCTTGCCAGCTGAGCTGCCACCATGTTGTGAGGAAGGCCGGAGACGCTGAAGATGGGCAGTTTTTGCCCCCTGACTAGGCTGAACATGCCGTCTATGACGGAGATACCTGTTTGAATGAAGTCGTGAGGGTATTCCCTTGCAACAGGATTGATTGGAGCCCCCGTAATTTCCCTTTTTTCATAGGAGATTATAGGAGGAAGACCATCAATAGGCTCGAATCTTCCATTAAAGATCCTGCCGAGTACATCTTCGCTTATTGGAATCCTGAATGTGGAGCCCGTAAATTTGATGAGTACATCCGTCTCTAAGCCAGCTCTTTCACCAAGTATTTGAACGATTGCTTCTCCGATTTTTGTTTCCAGAACTCTGCCTGTTCTTTCTTTTCCGTCACTACCGTATATTTGTACAACCTCGTCATATGCAGCGTCCTCTACGCCGTCGACAAACATTAGGCTACCTTTTATCTCTCTCGCTCCACGGTAAAGCTTACCGTGAAAGCACCTTAGGATATCTCTGCGGAAAATCCACTCATCCACGCATATCACCGCCCCCAAGAGTTAAACCGTACTTCTCGGCTAGTTCGTCGAGCTTCTTCATTACCCTCGCGTAGAGTTCTTCAACAGCCTTTATACCTCTTTCATCCTCTTTCACGCGCATCATCTCGAAGACCTCGGGCATGCGCGAAATCTCCTCTATAGAAACTCTCTTCCTGATCAAGACGTATGTTTTGTCAAAGAAGTCCATAATCATTTTAAGCAGAAGGAACTGCTTCCTAGGCTGGCAGAACACGTCCTCACCTGAGAGGGCAGTTTGCCTTAAGAAGCCTTCCTTCAGTATCTCCGATGTCAGGAGAATAAGCCTCTGATTATCAGGCAACGCGCTCTCGCCTACTATGGATGCTATAGACTCTATCTCGCTGGCTACTGTTAGAAGTCGCAGCGCCTTCCTCCTATATTGCTGAAAGTCCTTAGACACGTTCTTCGCCCACCACCTTTCAACTATCTCGGCATACTGACTGAAGCTTTTCAGCCAGTTTATCGCCGGATAATGCCTCCTATAGGCAAGTTCAGGGTCCAGAGCCCACATTGCTCCAACAAATCTTAAAGTATGAATAGTAACCGGCTCGTTGAAATCCCCCCCTGGAGGAGAAACAGCGCCGAGAATAGTTACTGAGCCCACTCTCTCGGGAGAACCGAGCGCTACAACTCGTCCAGCCCGCTCATAGAACTCCGCTATTCGATCAGGAAGATATGCTGGAAAGCCTCTTTCAACCGGCATCTCTCCTAGCCTACCAGCTATCTCCCTTAGGGCTTCAGCCCACCTGCTAGTTGAGTCGGCTATTAGCGTGACGTCGTACCCCATATCGCGATAATATTCGGCCATAGTCACGCCCATGTATATCGAGGCTTCTCTCGCTGAAACAGGCATGTTAGAAGTGTTCGCTATGATTATGCTCCTCTCCATTATTGGATGGCCAGTTTTAGGGTCTTTAAGTTGCGGAAATTCTTCCAGCATTTCTGCAATCTCGTTGCCCCGCTCTCCACATCCTATATAAATGACTATTCGGGAATCGCTGTACATAGCCACTTTATGCAGCAAGACTGTTTTTCCTGTTCCGAAGCCGCCGGGCACGGCTGCCGCCCCACCCTTAGCTACTGGGAAGAATGTGTCGATTACGCGTAAACCTACAATCAGTGGAACCTCGCTGGGAAGCCTTTTCTTAAACAGGCGTGGCGTCCTAACAGGCCACTCTTGCATCATTTTAATCTCGAAAACCTCTCCGTCACGCTCTACGGTAGCTACTGGCTCCTCGACAGTGTAGTCGCCCTCCTCTATCCAAGTAATACTTCCATCAACGCCTGGCGGAACCATTATTTTATGAATAACGAGGGGGGTCTCTTGCACCTCACCTATGACATCGCCACCCTCAACTTTTACGCTCTTTTTAACGAGTGGTTTGAAGTGCCACTTAACGTTTCTAGGGAGCGCGTTTACCTTCACGCCTCGGCTAACGAAGTCGCCTATCTGCTTTCTAACTTCCTCGAGTGGTCTTTCAATACCGTCAAAAGTTACGGACATGAGGCCGGGACCCAGCTCGGCTACAAGAAGCTTTCCCGTCGCAATTATAGGTTCCTTGGGTCTTAAACCGCTTGTATCCTCATAAACTTGGACAGTAAAGTAGTTAGAGGATATCCTCACCACTTCGCCTACAAGTTGATCTTCTCCAACGTACACTACCTCGCCCATCTTAACTCCAGATAAACCCTTAGCCACAACCACAGGGCCGGCAATGCCCGCAATATAACCCCTGCGTGCGCTCATTAGACATCAAAGGGATATTAAACTAGCATAGTATATAAAATTAAACAGGAACGAACAACTATTCCAAGAAATTAAGACTCATACAGCGCGTATACAACTAGTCCATTGCCAGCTAAAATCACTAGACCGAGAAGAACCTCTCGCAATGCTATAGCCTCACTAAGTAATACTACTGCAAAGACCGCCGTTAAGACTGGTTGGATGAGCTGTATAGTTGAAGCAGCGACAGCGCCTACCCTATTAATAGCCACGATATTGCTCCAATTAGAAAAACCTATAGAAATAAGCCCTGAAAAAACCAAAAGAAAAGTAACTAGCACAGGAGCGTTTACTATCTGATCAAGACCGCCTTCCGCAAACGAGAACGGTAAAAACATTATTCCACCAACAATAAATATCAAAGATGTAAACAATAGGGGGTCCTCACCCCGGCTCTGCCTTTTCAATAAAATAATGTAAAACGACCACAAAACACTACTTACAAGAATTAACAGTGCACCTAAATCAAAAATTTCGCCGCCTCCAAATTTTAAAGTAAACCCAGACACGCCAACCAAAGCCAGCGCAAGTCCAACCAAGTACTTTGGATTCTTCACCAGTTTTCGCTCCTCCGCATAGAAAATATAGCCCATTAAACCCACAAAAACAGCACTTAACCTCATGAGAAAAGCTGCCGTAGACGCCTTAGTTAGATAAATCCCAGCTATCAAAACAGTTTGAAAAATATTCACGACAACAGCCGCTACAGTAGCCTTTCTAAGAACTCGGTAAATGCCTAAGGGAAAACCCCTCTCACGAGAGAGGTATATTAACATTAAAAGTAAGCCCGCGGCCAGAAACCTATAAGCGTTCTGAGTATTAACACCGTAAAAATTCTGCAAGAACTTGACAAATATAGTGCCTATAGACCAGCAAACAGCCGCCATAAAGGCATAGAAAAGCCCTCTGACCCTAGACAAAACCCACCCACACCTCATCCTACAACTCTACGTTCATACAATCATAAGCTGGCACAATACCATAAGGCTTCATAGCCTCCTCAATCTCTTCATGCAGAGGACAGCTAACATGGGAAAAGTGCGTTAGAATAAAAACGCCGCCTCTCTTCAGCACCCCATTATCCTCCATCCAACGCTTAAGCCTAATAGCAGTCTCAAAGCTCGTGTGAAACCTATATCTCTCTTGAGGAAGCCCACACATCGTCGACTCTAAAACAACAGCGTCAAACGTATGTGCAGCCAGAAACTCTAAAACATCCCCAGGATAAGGACCAGTATCGCTAGCGTAAAGCACAGACTTATTCCCTCTCGAAATAAGGTAGTTTAGCGGCTGCTCCTCCTCAACCGTCTGATGAACAGCTTTCACAGCCTCTATGACATAGCCTCCAGCTTCAACCTTCTCAAAAGGCTTTAAAGCCCTAAGCCTCATTCTTAAAGCCCTAAGCTTCCCCCTAAAATGCCTTCGAAGAACCTTGACAACATATTCATTTCCATACACTCTAAGCGCGTTGACTTCACTTGCCACAAAAGGCCACCTTCTAAGCCTAAGCTCCTCATAGTAGAAGTGATCAGGATGCGAGTGTGTTATAAGAAGTATCTTAACACTATTAAGGTTCACTCCGCACATTACGCTGCGCGCCAACAGGTCAGGAGGCAAATCAATAAGGACAGCCCCGTCAACCAGTACAGAAGAGCGTACCCTTAGGTTTCGCCCACCAGCCCTACGCGCCGCCATACAGTTCTCACAGGCACAAAAAGTCGCAGGATAACCCTCGGCTGCAGCCGTGCCGAGAAAAGTCAAACGCATATCAAAGAAAATACCACAAAACAAATAAACGTAATCTTTAAAGCAGCGACGCAATAATAAGAAATGAGTGCTGAGTCCGGCCCGACTGATCGATGATTGAGATCTTGAGTGCTGAGACTTTTAAATGAAACCAACTTCCTGCAAATTTTTAAAAGAGTACGTCAGAAACAAAGTCGTGTTAATATATTGTTGAATAAATAAATAGAGCTAATAGAGGCTGGGAGCTGCGAAAGCCCGAGGGACACTTAACAGTGCCCCTTCTATGAAGGCTATACGCAGAAATGTTACTATGCACGCACATTGTTCTTTTCTAATATACATGCTGAAACCTCTTCGCAAGAGTATTTTTATATAATTATTTAAGGAATAATGCTTTATGTACATAATATACATAAAAAATAGTTAAATAACAGATTTCCTATAAGGCGGGCTTAGAAGAGATTGCGCAAGCAAGTTTTCAGATGCTAAACAATACTACTACTTTATATGGCACCATATCTATAATTTATCATGGAGTATTTTATTGAAAACGTTTCCGAAGTAATGTCAAAGGATTTTTTAGTACTAAAACCCGCAGATACCGTTGAAAAAGCCTTAGGTCTAATGAGAGACCGCGGTGTCTCAGTAATTCTCGTAATATCTAAGAAGAAAGATCTAAGACTAGTTAGCAGCCTCCACCTGCTAGAAGCTGGCGACTCCCCCTACACAAAGCTAGGATCCATAGCAAGATCATCTCCAAATTTCATGCCCGGTGACGCTATTTTAGCCGCGGCCAAGGCTTTAGTTTCTCATAGAATAGAGGCTGTTCCAGTACTTAACCAAAATGGAAACATATTAGGCATCGTTACAAGAAATGACATCGTAAAATATGCTCTCAAAACGAGATGGCTAGACACGTTTAAGGTAAAAGATGCGATGTCAACCAACTTGGTTATTGCTTCTCCTGATGATCCTGCAAGTAAAGTCAGAAGACTTATCGTGAACCATGGAATCAGACAGGTGCTTATAATTGGAGAGGACGGCAAGCTAGTTGGTATTGTGAAGATCAGAGATCTCCTCGAGAAGATTTACGGTATAACGGTGAGACGTTCGACAGTGGGGGAAAGAGTTGGAGAAACTAATAGAACCCTCTCGCACCAGGCTAAAGGCATCATGTCTAGACCGGTTATCACAGTAAATACTGAGGACAATCTATCTGAGGCCGCGGAAATGATGATGACTAAAGAGCATTGTATTCCAGTTTTAGAGGAGGACTACGTTGTTGGCATTATAACTAGAAGCGATATTATAAAGATGATTGCCGCGTTGGACTTGATGCCGACTCTTCCCGTAACTTTCAAGGGGGTTGAAAAAATCCCTGAGCATCTCTCCGACCGAGCGAATGCAGGCATATCTAGAACGTTAGAAAGATTTGCCCGCACTACAGATCTATTTGAAGGCAGAGTAGTAGTAAAGCAGAAGAACAGGGAGGGTAGTCGAGCCCTATATATCTTCGAAGTATCAGCAAAAATAGCTAAGAACATTTTTTCAGCATCTAAGAGCGGTTGGGAACCCATAAAAGCGTTCATCAAAGCACTAAGGTCTCTAGAACGACAAAGCGAAAAAGCGAAAACTAAAAAGAGAAGGGCTGAAAGAAGGAGAAAACGCGCTTCATCAGCACAATAAACTTAAACAATAATTAGCCTCAATAAAATATTTGCAGTGCCTAAAAACACAAAAAATAATTTAATTGTGTTAAAAATAATTTTATATCTAATTGGGGAACATGAAGCTGAGTGAATGGGCTCTAAGAAATAGAATAAAAATACTGATATTGGCAATGTATATATTTGAAGCCTTAAGCGGCGTGGCTTTATTCATATTTCTATTCAATCCTTCACTTCAAGCAGCAGTATTCACCATCCTAACCCTCATGTTAACAATAGGCTTCCACGAGCTAGTCATGCTACACTACATAGTATCACTATTAGAGGAAAAGGAATCAGCTCATAATACTTAGCCAGCTAAGGATAAAACAATTATTTGTACAACAAAAAACTATTTTTGAGTAAAAATAATTTCCGAAAATAAGTAAGCTGAAGCCATTCCAGGTAAAATTTTTATTTTTACCCTATAATTAGTTTACCTTAACGTTTCATGAAAAGAAGCAATAATGTCAGATAAAGAGAAGTTGCAATCCAAGATATGCCTAGTGATAAACCAATGGGGCCGCCTATAAAAGCTCCTATGATTATTACTGTAGAAATAATAAGATATGCTATCATAAACCTTCTAATTGCAATATAAGGATTAAATGTAAAAGTTATACGAGCAATAGTGCCTGTTATAAGAGGACCCAAGCCCTCCCTCCTTAAGAGTTCCTCATAAAACCTTCTTCCTTCATACGTCAGAGCAACTTCAAGCCCATAAATAGCTTTTCTAGTTTTGAATAACGGTTGGCCGAAAGTCTCAAGAATATTTAAGAGCTTTTTGTAAGGTACTTTCATTTCTTCAGCAAGAAGCCGTATAGGATACCATTCAATGTCGCGCGTCCCTAGTATAAGCAGAGCCTCTAACGCTAGATACATGTCATACAGGTTATTCTGGAGCCAGTACTTCGATGCTATTTTGTAAAGTCCTAGCAAAGTTTTTCTAACTTTTATTCCCTTAGAGGTTAGTTTGTATCTGTTTCTGCCTATTTTTTCAAGCACGTTCTTGCGCTTTAATTTTTGAACTGCATCAATTACGGTTCTTGTTTTAAGGCCCAGCTTCTTCGCGATTTCAGACGGCCTGATTTCCCCATTATCAGCGTGAATAATTATTGATAGTTGCACTTTTCCTCTAGATAGGTCTATAACGCTGTCTACTTCCTTAATTATTGAGATAAATTGTAGTAACTTGGATTTATCGCTCGGCTCACGTAAACTATATTTATCTAAGTACTGCTCAAATTCAGCCAGTTTTTTCGCCATATATTCGCCCCTAACTATTATTCTACGTTACGCTTATTTTTATAATGAGGATTAGAGCTTGTGCGGAATATAATATCATGACGCTCTCTCAAGCTGTAAAGGATTTTCGATATATCCTCCTTCTCCAGCGATATTTCGACTGTATGAAGCTCCATTCTCGCCTTCTCGTAGGTCTCCTCTGGAAATAGGTAATATTGGTTGATAACATTTGAAACTTCCCTGAAGTCCTTGATACCCTTTTCAAGCATCCACCTTAGCACGGCAATCCTTCTTTCAATTTCTTCCTCTAGTTCCTCAATGCTCTTTCCCTCCCTCTCCGCAATCCTCTGAAGAAGAAAGCTTTTATTAACTTGCTCATGAACATCTCTTCTGGGATCCCATTTTACTATAAGCCTATACTTGTTAAAGTCCTCAACTTCCCAAAGATATCTTAAGCGTCTACCTATTTTTCCGCCTGGAAGCCTTACCCTATCGATAAGGATCATTATATTCATGGATGATATGTACGCAGGAGAAACGTTCATAGGCGGGCTGGTAAGCCTCTGAACGCATTTATTTATAGATTCGGCGTGTATCGTACACATCCCGCCGTGACCCGTAGCTACTGCCTGGAAGAGCACAAAGGCTTCTTCACCTCTAACCTCTCCAACTATGATATAATCGGGCCTATATCTTAGGGAAAGCTTCACCAAGTCGTAGAGAGTTATTTCCTTGCCTTTGCTCTCTCCCAACCCATAGGCTTCCCTGCTTACTAGCTGAACCCAGTTCTCATGCGTGAGATTTAGCTCAGGAGTTTCCTCCACAGTAACTATCTTCATTCCGGGCTTGAAGAAATTAGCGTACGCGTTTAAAGTCGTGGTTTTGCCCGCCGCGGTGGAACCCATAATCATCATGCTTATCTTGTTCTCTAGCATCAACCAAATATATGCAGCCGTCCACAAGTCGGTGTGCCTATTAGCTATCAGTTCAATAACAGAAAACGGCTTCTGCCTAAACTTCCTTATTGTAAAAGTACTACCTCTAGGCGATACCTCCTCGCCGAATGTAGCTGCTAGCCTGTGCCTGCCCGGAAGCATCGCGTCCACTATGGGGAATGCCGTTGAGATATGTTTTCCAGCCATGTGAGCCAGCTTAACCACGAACTCCCGCAAGTAGTTCCTATCACGGAACACTATGTTTGTAGGAATAGACTCGTAATCCCGATGCCAGACGTGTACCGCTCTATCTACGCCGTCGCAGCTTATGTCTTCTAGGCGGGGATCCCTCATTAGCACGTCTATCGGGCCGTAGCCTAAGAGGTCTCTCTCAACGTAGTACATGACTTTTTCC
The DNA here is from genome assembly GCA_029258735.1 of archaeon. Taxonomy (GTDB): domain Archaea; phylum Thermoproteota; class Thermoprotei; order Thermofilales; family JAPDKD01; genus JAPDKD01. Next base: position 11,646 of record JAPDKD010000108.1, read on the forward strand.
CAGCTCTCCTCGCTCAGGCCTCTCACAGTTCTCCTATACTTGTTAGCCAGCCTCCTGGCTTCGTTTATAACGTACTCCCTAACATCAGCCTCGAAACTCTCTGGGGGCTCTAGCTCTACGCTCAAAATATCGAAAAGCTTATTTTTAGCTCGCTCTTCATTGGGTGTAAGCTGAACCTCCTGCACAAAGTACATGCGCTGATCACCCATCTCCGGCACAGAGGCGATTACAACCTTCGCAAACGGCTTAACAACCCAGTACTCCTCAATAATATCATTCTCTGGCTTAAGCGGCAAATACTCTACTTCAGGAATTTCCTTTTTTCCTGTATCTTTCTTATTTTTTAAACTCATAATTTCGTCTATGGTTATATTGGCAATTCTCTTTAAAATGGTGGGAAACCCTTATTCTTTAAAAAGTTAGACCAATTGGCCATCTTTCATAGACCATAAGTCTACTTTCTCAACGATAATTAGCACATAGAGGAATAATGGTCTATAAGGTTTTGCATTAAGTGGGTGAGGAAATGAGAAGTAAGGGTATAAGCCCTGTAATAGCAACGGTGATAATAGTTGCCGTAGCAATAGCAATCGCAATAGCAGTAGCTTTCTGGCTCACCGGAATAGTCGGAATATTTACTGGTAGAGTAGAGCAATTAGAAATAGTATCAGCAAGAGCGGAGTATGACAGTGACCAACAATCATACACAATTACAGTTATTGTAAAGAACTCTGGCACGTCGCCAGCAACCATCGACGGCGTTTTTATAACCCCATCAAGTGTCGCTGGATCGGCAACTGCATCATGCAGCGTTGGCAGTTCAGCGCCAAGTATAAATGACGTTAACACGGGCTCGGACTGTAAAGTCGATCCAGGCAGTTCAGTTACGGTAACCATTTCAGGAATTTCTGGAAGCGCTGGCCAGAGTGTTGAGGTCAAGTTACATAGTGCCGGCGGGAAGGAGTATCCGAAGCTTGTTGTTTTACCATGAACATAAACATCAACATCTAACAAAATTTAAAAAATATTTTTTTCTTTTTTTAGGTGGTTATATTGGCGCTACATGCAGCTATATATTCTCTTTTTCCTTCTATAGGCGACAAACTCGCCAGAGCTTGGAAAGAACTTTATGAAGACATAAAAGCATCAGGAATAAAGATTTACCCACCAGCTTATGCCGCGACAGGATTTTTTCTGGCCTTAATTGTAGGTGCAATCTCCCTCCTTCTCTCCTCATTCTTTATGCTCTTCAGAAATCTTCTGCCTGAACCTCTTTCACAGTCAATACAAATTTTGCTTCCATGGCCTCTTTACCTGCTTATTCCTATTTTAACTCCTCTAATACTTTCATTTCTGGTCTTTGTGTTTTACATGAGCTATCCAAAACTTAAGAAAATTTCTAGAGGCTCCAACATGGAGGCGGAAATGCCATACTTAGCCGCCTACATAGCTACCATGGCTACTGGAGGCGTTTCGCCGTACATAAGCATGGAAAGGCTTGCCAATGCTCCTAGAATTCTTTTCAACATAGTAAAGGATGAAGCCGCGAAATTCTACCTAAGGGTAAAGGCTATGGGCTACGACCCCCTAACAGCCATTGAAGAGTCGGCCAAGGAGGTACCAAATAAGAGTTACAGACAGCTTATGTTGGGGTACGCCGCCACTCTGAGAGCCGGCGGCGACATAGTACACTACCTTCAGAGGCAGACCGAAATGATGTTGAAGGAAAGAGTGTCACAGGTCAAGATTATAGGCGAAAGAGTAGGCATGCTCCTCGAAGGCTACCTAGCCATAACCCTAGTCACTGCGCTTACAATCTACGTCATGTTCACCATTAACTATTCGATGGCTCAGGCTGGCTTAGGTCTAGGAGGCTCAGAATTTCAGCTCTTCTTGTTCGGCTACATATTAATGCCTTTCATCTCGGGCCTCTTCATATACCTAGCCGACCTACTGCAGCCAAAATATCCGGTCTACGATAAAACCCCATACTACGTCTTCTTCGGCGCCTCGCTCCCACTAACACTTCTACTACTCTTCACCATGACCATGCCCTTCCTAGCCCCCGACATTTTCGGCAACATGCCCCTTCCTTTCAAGCAGATAGTTAAGTACATATGCACCTACCTTAACCTTCCAAGTGGTTTCGAATCCGGCGTCGGAATCACTCTAGCCTTAATGATAGGCCTTATCCCCGCCGTGCTAGCGGACTTTTATTCTTCGCTCAAAAATGAGGGCATTCAGTATGGCATAACTAGGTTCCTAAGAGATTTAGTAGAAGTCAGAAAAACTGGAATGAGTCCCGAAAAATGCATCATGAGCCTGAGAGGCAGGGATTACGGGAAATTTTCCAAATACTTGAGAGAAATGTCCAACCAAGTAGGCTGGGGAGTCCCTCTCAGTAAAATTTTCGAAGACTTTGCCAAGAAAGTGAAGAACTGGCTCGCCCTCATAAGCATGTACCTGCTCGTCGAGTCCATAGAAGTGGGAGGCGGAACACCCGAGATACTGGAATCACTAGCAAATTACGCGGAAACCCTAGAACAAGTTGAGAAGGAAAAGCGAGCCGCGTTAAAACCCCTACTCCTGATACCTTACATCGGAGCAATAATACTTGTAGTCGTCGTGCTAATCCTGATAGGCTTCATGAACTACATCATGTCAATGGCGGGCGGAGCGATAGGCCCCTCCTTGTTAGTGTCAACCTTAACTCCACCGATAGTACTAGACGTTTATACTATGGGGTTAGTAGCGGGCAAAGTAGGCTCTGAGAGAGTCTCAGCAGGCTTCAAACACTCCATGTTCCTGATGATAATAACGTTAGTCTCAATGGCTTTAACACCTCATCTAGTAAGCGGATTAGCCATAAAGCTCTAAAAGCAATAACAGCCTTTTTTATTGGTTTCTAAAGTTTCTATTCCAACTTTCACGATAAGGATTTTAGAAATTTATAGCATTAAACCTAAAAATACCTGAAAGAGCTAAGGTTTCACCACTTCAGGTGCGTAGGCTTTCCAGAACATTGGAGCGTAGATGTACATTGCTTGCCATCCTTTGTCGAGCGTGCCTGGCTCGTAAGCAAATAGTACTAGCCAGTAATCTAGCAACGGGTTAAACAAGTTTTTTTCAACATTTATGTATCCATCCGCTAGCTTCAGTTCAATAGAGTTTTGTATTCCTGATCCGCTACACCTTGTGACGTAGAATGCTGGACGATAACCTTCGTTGCTCGACGCGATGAGCAGTTTAACGAGGTTTTCGTTTCCTATTATTGCTCTCCCTAATTCTACGTTCCAGTGCGCGTACCAAAGCCCGGGATTAACCCAGCCCAAGTGGTAACATTGGCAGCCCCAAGATTCTCCGAGGTCCACCAGATTGCTTGGAATATATCCGTATGGATACCAGCAACTTATATAGGTGTATTTCCTTTCTCTAACTTCCCCTTCTAATAGCGGGTATCCATACCAGGTTCCATTCCATCCAACTGTGTACGCGAATTTTGTCGGCCTGCCGCCGCCCATCATTGAGAAGAGCCAGTAGCTATAGTCGTACTTGCTATTGTTCCAATAGATGTGCATAATGAGAGGAACGTATCTCGTCCCGTTTACTACCGATAGCATCGCTAGAGTTGAATAGTAGCCAGTTCTGTTCTCGTACGCGTAAACCGAGCATACGCGATCAGTATCAAGTACTGCGAAGATGCGTATTGGAGCTGTTACTCCTCGGAATTTTCCAAGATAGTGGCTCAGCACCTTCCACCTCCCGCAGGGCCTATACCATCCAAGTCTTCCAGACTTTTTGCCGAACGCGTGAATGTTCCAGGGACCGAATGCCTCATCGTTCGTGTCGCGTACGCCTATGGCGGCTACGCCCCTATAGTTGAAGGGATAGTCCCGCATGTAGGGATCATCTACATCTATTAGTTCAAGCCAGAGAACGGGCGTTCTTAAGTCATTTATGCTTTTACTTAGATCCTTTACATAGCTGATATCGGTTTTCCATTGTATTGGCATCCAGTCTAGGTCGTCGCTCCACCACAGAACCACCCATTGGTAAGTTATGTTGACTTTAGGGAATGGCACTAAGAACACGTATTTCTGAATGAACTTTTGCCCGCTGAGAGTTATTACATATGGCTGTATATCCAAGGTTGGGTCAGGCAGATTTACTGGAATCTGCACCCACCTGTCATGCCAATAAACCTCGGTCCAATTTTCATACTGCAACGGGCGCTCTCTAAGCGTGTCGCGCTTGCCGTTTGACGATATGTTCACCCTAAGCTGTTTTATTGGCATGAAGGGAAGCGGGGGTAGCCTCAGATCGGAGCTTATGTTCAGCTCCATGTCAAGCCAGAAGAGCCTCAGATCGGAGCTGAACTCTATAACGTATTTCTCGTCTGGAGTGTCTATAGGGCGGTTTATGTACGTTTTCTGTAAAGTTTCCTCATCTACATACGGTATTTTTTCTGGAGTATTCTTCTTTATCTTGAAGGGTATATAGCTGTAAGTTATTGATTCAACCAGAATGCCTCTTTTGTCTGAAACGACGACAAGCAATGGCACGTATTTTTTGCCAGTCAAGGGATCTTCGAGAATTTCCACGTAGGGTTCAAACTTTAGAGAGTAGTTTCCAAATCCCTCATACTTAACATCTAAAATCTTCGCTTTTAACCACCTGCCCGTCCACCTACCGCTCGAGTTCTCGGGGTAGTATATTTCAACCCATCCTTTAGTTAATAGCTCGCCATATGTTTCATTGTTATCCACCCTCACATTTATCATTATTTCCGTGTAGTTTCCTGTTCTATTGTAAGCCAGCGGATAGGGGTAAACTTTTAGAAAAACGCCAACAACCACATCAGACTCCCACCCGTAGAAGCCAGCATTAGTTAAGTTCACCTTAAGCCTAGCATAAGCAACCGACGCCGAAGACGGATAATACCAGTACCCCTTAACGAGATCTCTCACCCACCTTTTTCGGCCAAGGTATTCTGAAATATTGAGCTCGCCGAGCTCATATCTTATTTGGGGTCCGTAGCTAGCATAAGCTTTGGAGGCCGCAGCCATCCAGTATTGAAGATACATTTTAGCTACATTTCTTGCGACAGTGAAGTTGTGCCTCTCACCGTATGATAGCCCGAGACTGCTAAATCTAGAGCAAAAATCGTAGAAGCGAGTATAGTTGAAATAAGACCTAGTAGCTGCAGCCAAAACTACTGCCAAAGCTCTTTCAAAGTCCGCTGTTATCGATGCCACAACTTCCCGCACAACAACGCTTCTAGTCTTTAAGAAAAACACGTGAGCCTCGTAAACGTTTACAATAATGACCATGATTATTAAGGTTATCATAAGGACCGTAGCAACGAGAATTTGCCCTCTTCCCATGGCTATCCCCTAAACCCAAGGACGAGAACTATGTACAAGACCGTTCCCCTCACCTTATCAGGCTCTCCCACGACAACATATGTATAGGATACGGACTCCGCCTCCGTGAATTTTGCCTCATCCGAATTTTCCAGATTCGTTATCCTCCCATTATCCAACCTATTGAACGTTATATCCCCCGTTACGGGGGAAAAACGAAGTTCATAAACCTCCATTTTAAATAATACTTCAGGAGGCAGGCTAATAGAAAGTACCAGCCTCATTTCATCCTCCCAATTCGTCCCAGAAAGATTACCCCGAACTATAACATCTTCAAACACTCCCGCTGTAGCGAGTTCGTTAAGAAGATTATACGCCAACCTTCGCAGGTCGCTTGTTTCCCTAATATAGATGCTTCTAATAGGACGAGTAAAGTTCATCACGAATATTATAGCGACAGTCATCATAAACGCCGCAAGCAAGAGTTCTATAACGCGAACTTGCCCACGGCGCATGGCTTACCCCTCCACCTTCCTCCATATAGTCAGCCTGACGATGTAAGGATAGTTGTATATGTGAGCTATTCTCGTAATGGTAACGGAGTTTGCTGGCTGGGCGCTACGCTCGCCTATATCGATCTCGGGAATCCTGTTTATAACTACACATATCGGATTACCCCTCCACTGGGCAAAGACGAAGACGTGCGATGACAGTCTTTCAACATACTGAATCCTCCCGATGAGGTACCTGTCCTCGCTCGAGGGGAGAACTTTGCTGGCGACTTCCTGGCACCACTCAGGGTCGTTGGGTTGGCTACGGCACCATATTATGCTAGTTATGTTTAACAGTTCCTTGTACTGGGGCACTGCTTGGACAATCTCATCTTTAACAATGATAGCACCGCTGTTAGGGTTAAAACTTGACCCGTTAAGTTCTCTCGATAAAATTATTGCGTCTCCAATAATATATCCTTGTGTAGGCGCATCTGCCTCCGAAGTCGCAGAGTATCCATGGACCGCTACGAAGCCGTGCCATTGAGTGTGTATGAGGAAGAAATACAAGAACCAATTAGTGCTTGGTTGATTTTCAAGATAGCTGGGTACAACGTCTGTAAAATCTACTATTGTCTCGCCTAGCGCGTCTGTAAGGTTGCTCTCCGCGAATATTTTTTTCTCCTCAATCTTATTCGAATCATTACCAGCTCCGGGTTTAATTTTCACGATGACGTAGATTCCTGTTACGTTAGCGTTCGGCAATCCTATCTTGTACCAGTTCAAGACCCTTATTTTGAACTTTGTCGGAAAACTAGTTCTATTACCTGGCGGAGTATACCATTCTAGTGGCTGTACCACGTGCGTTATCATCGGCTTCATTTCCAGCCGGAAGCCGTAATCGTCGCTTATACCCAAGAGATCGGCAATTCTACTATAATTTAACAGTAAAGGGTTAGGAAGTATTGAGAGGTTAGCCAGTCTCATAACCTTATCTGGGTCAATTATATATGGGGCTCGTGTCCCATTAAGAGCTAAGCCGAAGTCCCGCAGATCATTCGAAGAAACCATAATGTTCGTGCCCCAGTCTGCGGGAAAGCCGGGTGTTAACAGTATTTTATCCATAAGCCTCTCTGCAACATTATAAAGCTGCTCTTCTTTTACAGTCACCAATCTACCTGTTACATCCTCTATCATATTAAGAGAGATCGTTATGAATAGAATAATCAGAACGCCTATAGCCAGATATTCTAATATCACATGCATTACTTATCCCTGATTATATATTATGGCTAAACCCACATAGATGTTTTCACCATTACGAAACACTACAATCGCAGGCTTCCCTCTAACCTCAACTCCGCTCGATAAGCGTTCGGGAGCGGGCAACAATATTTCACGGGACACTTTAATGCCTCCGATGACCTCACTATTCGCTACAACCTTTACTGGACGTTCCCCAAAGTTCGGAGTTACGATAACCCGCACCTGCTCGTAAATCTGCAATTTTACTCTTACAACTATCACTCCTTCACTCGTCCCTTCTATTCTAATACTGTATGCCTGGCCTCCTATAGTCTGTGGCACTGTAAGGTACATGTAGGTTAGATTGCCTCCTCCAAGAGTGTATACCGAGACGAGCTCTACTATTTCCCTAGCTGTTGTTTCGGCAACCTCGGAGAGTCTGACGTTCTGAATTTCAAGCATTGCCATAAACTGCACAGCCAGAAAAACGGCTATTATAATTACCATGGCGCCGATTAGGGCCAACGTCCCCATTATATGCGAAAAAACAGGAGATGACATGCTAACCCCTTGTTGAAACTTCTACTTGAGCTATTCTAACTATTAACACGCTCCCGTCGGCTGTCACATCGCCGCTATAATCTTTCGTCTCGCTTATACCGTCAAGGCTCGCTTCCACGCGAATTGCAGTAGAGTTAAACTTATACTCAGTTGTAGTTATGCCTTTATTTCTTAGAATAACAGGTATCTTACCTGCGCCCCCTAACTCGCCGAAGGTGATATTAATGTAGAATATGGCAAAGTAGTTGTATTTCTTCTTCTCACCTGCCTCCAGCACCTCAAAAGTGCCAAGATAGTTTACCCTAATCCTAGTCGCTCGCAATACAGCAATAGCTCCACCACTAAAGTTTTCATACACTATTACCAGTGGTTCTCCAGCCCCAACAATTAACCTATTTACCTGAACCTCCGGATTAACCTCTACCTCAGGGCGCAGCATCCTAAACACGTTAGTTACCAGGGGGCCTGCCCTAACAACCATAGCAGATGTTTCCTTGTCGCTCAGAATATCGATATTATTAACCTTAACCTTAAACTCGCCAAAAGCATTCCTTACAAAGTTTATTCCAGCCGTTGATAAACTATACCTAATATAGCGAGACCCTCCAGCTCCAAGAGCCACTTGCTCTAAAGCAGTAGCAGTATATATCAGCAGGTCTTTCGAGGATTCAAACTCCATTCGCTGCCTATTTAAATCTATCAGAGAAGACGAATAGAAGATCGCTACACCTATAACGGTTATAAAGATTCCCGTCAGTATAACAGTAGTTAACACTTGAGAAACGCCGTGCGCGACTCTTTGAACCTTTTTTATCATTCTCCTACTTATTATTTTAATTTCTTTTTAGTTTAAAAACTTTACGCATTTTTAACTCATATAGAAGAAACAAAAAATGTAAACATTATAAAGTATCTGAGATTAAGGATTTAATTTATAAAAACGGTAAAATCGAAATTTTTATACTTTTATACAAATAATTCTATGCCAAAAAAGTTTTTGACAAGATCGCCAAAGAAGTAGCCTATGGTAACTACAAGGAATATAATTCCCATATTTTCCAAGTAGTCTGAAAGGAACTTCCTGTCAAAAATCACAGAGCTATAGAACGAGAAGAATGCTAATATTGTAAGTGCTAGAGTTAACGATACTGAAAACACCATTAACAGCTGAAGGATGCCCGTTGTTAAGGCAGTAACGGCAGGCTTCTTACCCCTTTCCTGCTTGGCTTGTAAATATGCAGCAGCGGCCATCGACATTGACGCTGAAACTCCCACTATTAACCCTGCTATCCCTGTTACAACGGAAGATCCAGTGAACCCGATAAAGCCCGCTTGAACGCCCGTTAGTTCTATAATCGCATCTGCTATTCCGAGGGCTATAGCGCCCAGATATCGAAGCGCAAACTCATCTATCTGCGAGACAAAGTAGTTTTCATGTATCTCTTCTTCTTCAATTATTCGTTTAAGTACGTCTAGCAAATTCCCTGAACATACTCTCAAATTATTTCGAACACTAATAGAAAATACCTTTCTCTAAAAAATTATGTTAAAGAAATATTTTTAATTAAAAAATCCTGAAATGATTAAAAAAATTGTTTTTATTTTAAGGCTGGAAGAGGTTAACGTAGTTTGGCCATGCTACTCCGGCGAGGTTTACGAGTGCTGCTAGTAGCCACATTGCTCCGAAGCCTATGATCCATCCTGAAACCGCTGGCATGGCGTATTGTTCGTATTTCTTTATACCTACGGTTCTTATGGCTACGTACTTGATTATTAGGGCAACTAGTGATGTGAACCACATGTAGTTTGGTATGGTCATGGCAACGAATAGTGCTGGTACGCTTATGAACCAGAATAGGGAGACCTTAGTCTTTAAGATATAAAGCACTAGGGCTAGTACGATGCCGAATCCGAAGACTACTCCTAAGTCGTATTCGACGGTTAGTCCTTCGGGCAGCCAGCGTCCTCTGTGGTATTGTCCGGCAGCTATCCATGGCCACCATCCGTATAGGTGTCCTAACTGTGATAGTCCTCCCTTAGTTGAGAATATAAAGTAAATATCTAATGGTACGAAGATGAAGACGAATATTAGCAGGCCAAGTATTAGGGCTGCGAGGAAGTCTTTTAGCTTCATCTTGAGGTCGTAGGCTAGCTTGTAGAGTGTTACCATGTGGCCTGAGCTTAGCGGCGAGAATGATATGTTCCAGTTGCCCATGTTCGCGATGTGCCTGCTTATGGTAAACCAGCCGGGGTTAGTCATTGGATTGTCCCATGTTACCGCATCGGCTCCTGGCCAGCCTCTGAGTGCCTGGCCTACTAGGTATGTTGGCTCCCAGATCCAGCCCCATCCGGTTCCAACGTGCCAAAATACCTCGGCGTATACTCTAGCATATAGTATGTTGAATAGAAAGCCCCATAGAGGTATCAATAGTGCAACTATTGGGTCGCCGCCGTCGATTACAATTAGTATATACCATCCGATAGCTCCCAGTAAAAGTAGTGTAGATATTATTTTTAGCGATACTCCTCTTTCGTTTATGTCGCCTTTCCATAGTGTTGAAAATACTTCCTTAAACCTATCTCTGTTTCTGTAGAGAATCCATATAATGATGCCCAGCGCGACGCCGTTGCCTCCTATCCACCTATATGGGAATGGCATCCACACTCCTGGGTAATCTTCCCAGGGCCAAACGAATTCCATGCCTGCTTTATACGGTACTATGCCCATGCTCACAGCCAATCCTTGGTATATGACGCCAAAGATTACCCATCCTAGGATTAGTGTTATTAGAGCGTCGTTCGGCATTACTAGTCCGACAGCTATCTGGGGTATGTTGAAGATGAAGGATGCGTAGACTCCCGGCCAGATAGCTGCGAGGAACGGAATGTCTAATTTAGTTTCACCCCACCATGCACCGCCTGGGAACGCTGGGAACAGCTCCGTTATTAGGGGCTGTATTCCGCCAATGACGCCAATGATGAACATTGCCCAGAAGACTTTCGTGGAAGCATAGCCCAGGTCAAAAAGCCTTGACTTATTGGTGGATGGATCTACTTCGCCAGCTTCTTGGAATAGGTATAGTGAAGGTACAGCTAGCGGGAATACGAGTCTTTCCTCCTCGATCCATACTTTGCCTACTGTAAATGCTACGAATATGCTAATGAATGAGTAGAATATTGTCACAAGGCCCCAGTATACTATGCCTGGCATTAAGTAGCCCCACGGTATCGGTTGTCCAGGAGCCCTGCCATTCATTAGCATGTCTGAGATTTGGAATCGTATTGGCTCGGGGGGTACTATTACTGAGGGTACGGCTTGGCTCCAGAAATCTTTGAGAGCGTCTATTCCGAAGGCTACGTAGTCGCTTAGACACGTAATTATCGGGAAGTTGAGTGGGTTGTTGTGGCCGGCAGCATGCAATGTTAGGTAGGAGTGCATTCCTAGAAATGTGAATATGGTGAATATGAAGACGTATTCGGGTGGCGTTAGCCTAAGCTTCGGGTTCGCGCGGCCGAGGAATTCAAATACTATAATTAGGTAGATCATTGGAAGTACGAAGGTTCCGAATGTTCCTGGTTTGTCTGTATATAGTCCGACTATAACTGTTAGGAAGGCAAAGATTAGTGTTAGAGGAATGGCGATTGCTAGAGCTCTTGGGGTCATTCCCGACTTCAATTCCACTTCTGAAGACATTTTGTCACCCAGTTGTCGATTTCGGTTTAAATATTTGACGAAGGGCTATTTAAAGCATTTTTCATTGGAACAAAAAAGTTTATATATAAGCGATTTTCAAAGAAACGAAAAGTAAAGAGTTATTTATATACTTTGGGGAATAAATTCTAATATTACTAATTTCAAATATTTTTCTCTAAAAATTATTTAGTGTTTCACTATTTTTAGAAAATAAAGTATAATTTAAAGATTTATCGAGATGATCTACTACCATGGCCATATCCAGGAGGCTTTGGATATTAATGTGATTGTCGTTCCTATAGCTACTACTATTCCTACGCCTGCTAGAAAGCCTGCGAGAACAATACCTCTAATGGAATACCATTTTTCCCTGCCTAATATTCGGGTGAGCCCGTATTCGCTGACGAGCGACATGAGGAACACCATAATGGTGTAGGGTGGCAGCGAGTACATTCCTCCTATTAGCCCTATTGGATTCAGCGGTACGCCTATTCTCGATAAAGCATATATACCGAAGCCTCCGAAAATTGCTACGCCCATTCCCATAAGTATCTGGTCAGGCCTTATGATTATCTGGCGGGTGGCGAAGAGCGAGTCGCTGATGGCGTAGTTAGGCCAAAGCCCCATCACATACGGGAACATGAAGGATGGTATTGGAGCCATTCTCCAGAAGAAGTCGGTGAAGAATAAGCCCAGAACAGTTACTAATACGAATGAGATGATAGCGGCTTTATAGTAGTCCATGGGGCGCGTGCGGGTTGCATACGCGACTTTTGTTGCATTCACGTACCACGGCGTCGCGAATCCCGCTAAGGCTGGAGTGAATATCCAGCCAGCATAACCTTGATAGGGGCTGAAGTAGACCGCGGCCTTCCACATGTTGTACACAAAGTCTGGCGTGAACATGAGCCCTAGTTCACCGTAGACCCTGGCGCCGACCGACGCAATTACAAGGCTTAGCCCTATAGACACGACGAAGGGCAGCCAAATTGGAATCCCGGGTACCAGCATAATGTACAAGATTACGCTCAGCGTTGTTGCAGCGAAGAAAGCTCCGAAAAGCACTTTCGGAGACGGATATCCCGGTCCGCCTTTAACCTTACCCAGCTTCGAGAGCGCCTTCAGCGACGCTATAAGCTTATCTCTAATTATGATAAGAATGTATATTGCTAGTCCAAAGCTTATGCCCATGAATAATGAAAGCCACAGCCTTAGTCCAGCTCTCTGCATTATGAGAAATATCCCCATACCTGGCGTATACTCTTTCACCCAGTCTGGAGAGAAGTCTTTGAACACTGTTAGCGTCAGCGTATTGCCGAAAATCCACGTTGCAAACGAGCCAAGCATCATCGAGAAGGTTAGAGAGGGGGAAAGTATCATGCCATATAGAAAACCAAGCGGGTCTGTGGCAATGCCTATAGCTGCTCCTGGCAAGAAGAACTGCGTATACGCTGTGAAGTCTATCCATGGATATGGAATAACTTGGGCTTGAGGTCCTAGAACGAGTGGTATCAGGTAGAGTAACGTGCCATATATGGCTCCTCCAGTTAGAGAAAGCAAGAAGTAAAGCATGTCTTGAGGCTTATGCTCGTGAAGTGTATTTATCATAGCTACGTCTATTTGGGCGAATGGAAACGGCAGAGGCTCGACTTCGATGTAGAGGTACGAGAAAACTATTCCGAGGGCGATTTCCGCCGTTAATCCGAGTGTTGCGAAGATAACGTTCACGGCGATCGCGAAAAACCAGTCTGGATGCAGGAGAGTGCGTAGTTGATGAGCAACTGAAGTGGGGGGTGGAGAAAGCCAGACAGGAACATATTGCCTCAGTGGAATTTCGTTGAGCTTAAACTCGAGGCTTAACGGGTTGTTTACATAATATGACCTGTAAACTAGCCAGTAGTAGAGGGGCTGAGCGCCGCCTATTCCGCCTACAATAGAGTATATAATGAATAGTTCCTGCTTGGTTAGCTCTGTCCCATATATTCGCGCTAAGGCGCTGAAAAGAATTACTGTCACATAGGTGGCGGCTATGCTAACGCTCGAGCCAACAGCGAACCACAAATATATGGATGCTGGCAGGAATATTAGCGCCGCCATTATCATGGCGAGAAAGCTTCTCCAGGTAAGCCCGGGGTAGAACTGTAAAGGCTCCTCAGACGCTGTGTTACTGGTGGACATAGACCTCACACATTTTAGCAACAACAAGATTCTTATAAGTTTTCAGCGTCGTCTCCGACAAACAACGCAAAGTATAAGGGCTTACAACGAAATAGTTTTGAAAGATGTGACATGGTTTAGTTGTAAATTCTTTAATAAGGTCTTAATGTTCATTAATTAAAATTAAATCCCTTTAATAGCACTCAATGTTTATTAAGATGCCAAAAATATCCTTAGATGATGGACCTATGAGAGGCTATTCAAGGCGCTGCAGCCTCCTAATCGTGATAACAGTCATTGTAGCATCGCTTATCTCGCAAGCAGTTTTATCTTCTCCGAGCAACCAAGCCCTCTTCAACATCGACATAAACAGAATGGAGAAAATCATCGATGAAATATCTGCTTTCGGCTCGAGAATGACTGGATACGGAGGCTACTACAAAACGCTGGACTATCTATCTAACTTCTTCTCCTCAGAGCTGGGCATAACGCCGATTAAGCATGTATACCAAGTTTTAGTGCCTCTAGAGAAAGAAACATATATAGAAATATTATCACCGTACCACGCAAGAATTAAGGCATATGCCTTATATCCCAACTCCGTAAATCCTTCGTCTACATCGCCAGAAGGTATTAAAGGAGAACTAGTCTACGTCGGCGCGGGAAAGTTCAGCGATTTTGACGGCAAAAAAATAGAGGGAAGCATAGTTGCCATGGACTTTAACTCCATGGATGATTGGCTTAAAGCGGCAAACCTTGGCGCAAAAGCCGTAATATTCATAGAACCAGACTCAACAACATACCAAGAAAGTAATGCAAAATTCCTAGACACGCCGATAAGCTTCCCCAGGGTTTACGTGAAGAAATCAGACTGGGAAACACTCAAGCACGCAAAGGAAATTAAGCTTGCTTCAATAGTGCAGTGGACACGAATAAACGCAACAAACCTAATCGTAGAATTTAAGGGAACAGAAAACCCCGACGAAATAGTGATACTCTCAACGCATTTTGACTCCTGGTCCGTTGTCCCAGCCTTAGCTAACAGCAGAACCGAGCTTATACCAGTAGCATTATTAATGGAATATGCACGCTATCTAAAAGCTCACCCGCCGAAATACACCGTCTTGATGGTGTTCTTCTCCGGCCACTGGCAAGCCCTCGGGGAACGAGAGAATTCGTAG
>JAPDKD010000050.1 GCA_029258735.1 archaeon
ATCTGCTTGAGTATACCTCGCTCAGCTGCAGATATGATCTTTTTTCTACTAAAAACCCAAACTTTCTGCTCTGGATCGTAAGTCGCAACGCTTCGTGCTAAAGAGAGAAATCTTTGGAACTCTTCTTCATTTAGATAGCGATTTCTTACTAAAACTAGACTATTGGTCTGATGATTGGGGTGCATATCATCCCCGCTTTTCGGGTCATAGTTCACCTCCTTCTTCATCCCATACATTACTATTGAAAATGCAGTATTTTATTTAAAGGTGCCATCTTTTAAGAGGAGCTGTAATGCCCGCGGAGTTGACAAAAAAAGTGCTGAGGGAGGTGAAGATAGCTAGAAAGTATAATCACAGACGGCTGGTAGTTTTATCGGGAGATGACGACGAGAAGCTGGTAGGCACGCTTATAGCTATAGTGACAAGCTACGTGAGAAAACATGGGCTTAGAGAACCGATCCTTTACGCGTTTAACCCATTTTACGAGGACGGAAGTCAACGTAAATCTCTTTTTAAGGCTGGAGTAAACCAGCAAGATTTAATAATTGAATTTGTGCCATACCACGAAACTCAGAAAGTTTTAGGCAGAACATATGACCTAGCTATACTCGATTTAATCAACAACCTGGAGCCTAACGACCTAGGGCGTCTTATGGGCGTCGTTCAAGGCGGCGGACTATACATATTCCTCACTCCAAAATTTTCAACATATCAAAGAATAATTACCCGCTTCCAATCCACGCTGCTAACTCCACAATATGGGATAGAATCCATAAGGCACCTGTTTGTTAAGCGATTTCTGAAAAAGCTCTTCAGCCATGACGGAATCTTAATCTACGACGTCGACGAAGACAAAATAATAAAAGATTTTTCGTTTAAGAACGAGCAGCCAATCGGGAAGAAAGAGCCCATACTCATACCCAAGAAAACTCTAATTCCTAAAACAGTTTATTCGCTAGTAAAAACGAGAGATCAGGTGGAAGTGTTAAGACTTATCGAGAAGCTCTATTTTAAGCCAAAAGGAGGAGAAAAACAAGTTATAGTTGTAACCGCTAACCGCGGAAGAGGAAAATCGTCCGTCATAGGCATGGGAGTAGCAGGACTGGCTCACAAGCTGAGAAGGGCGAAGGGCAAGTGCCGAACCTTAGTTACTGCTCCCTCTCCGCAGAACGTGGAAGAACTCTTCAAATTCGCTTTAAAAACCCTAAAACGCCTCAATTACGACATAAAAGAGGAAAAACTCCCAACGCTGATTACCGCGAAAAGCATAGAAATACAATACGTAACCCCGATCGAAGCACTGAGAAAAAGAGCTGAAATTTTAGCCGTTGATGAAGCCGCATCTCTCCACGTTCCCATGCTATTCAAGCTACTTGAGAGATTCGATAGAATAATTTTCTCCACCACTATCCACGGTTATGAAGGAGCCGGACGAGGATTCACAGTACGCTTCTTAAACAGGCTGAAAAAACGCCAAGATATCAGCTTATACGAGTACGAAATGAAAGAGCCAATAAGGTACAGTGAAAACGATCCCATAGAAAAATGGCTCTTCGACACATTGCTGCTCGACGCTGAACCCGCCCAGTTAAACGAAGAAGACCTTTCCTGCATTGAGCGGAGAGAAGTCGAATACTTCAAGCCAAAGCTGGAAGAGTTTTTCTTAGAAAGAGAGGACTTGCTACGACAGTTCTTCGGAATATATATCATGGCACATTACAGAAACAATCCCAACGACTTAGGCATGATGATGGATGCGCCTCATCACTTCCCCAGGGCGTTAATGCTGAAAACCGGGAAGCTAGTCGTATCCCTAGAGTTGGCGGAGGAAGGACCGCTCAAGGGTGACTTAGCGATAGAATCGGCGCGTGGAGCATGGATAATGGGAAACATAATACCAGACCGCTTAATAAAGCACTACAAAACAATAGACTTCGGAGAATTAAAGGGTTGGAGGATAGTGCGAATAGCCACACACCCAGAGGTTATGAGGAAGGGGCTGGGGTCGCAGGCGCTAGCTTATGTAGAAGAAGAGGCCAGGGAAAAGGGTTATGATTGGGTGGGCGCGGGGTTTGGCGTAACAAATGAGCTATTACGTTTCTGGGTGAGAAACGGATACACGCCTGTTCATCTGAGTCCAGAAAGAAACCCTGTAAGTGGGGAATATTCACTTCTAGTAGTGAAGCCGCTTAATTCAAAGGCGAAGAGATACGTCGACTTTTTCGCCTGGGAATTTAAAAACAAGTTTATTTCTGCGCTAACAGATCCGTACTTCGACTTAGAGGCAGAAGTCGCATTAATTTTGCTTGAAGCCACGCCGAAAAAAGATATTCCGCTGAGATTTTCCAAGTTTCAAATAGGACGATTAATGACATACATCTGGAGTGAAATGACGTACGAAAACTGCACAGACGTTATGAAATTATTAGCTCGACAATACTTCCTTGACAAAAAGGGCGAAAACGCGGGGCTTGACAAAATTCATAAATTGTTGCTAATCGCCAAAGTACTTCAATCAAAAACGTGGAGAATGGTCAGCGACGAATTAAACATAATCCCGCCGGAAGCCATGAAAAAATTGCGCGAAGCGGCGAAAATACTCGCCGAGCACTATTTTGGCGTAAAAAGCCGCCAAGAAGCGGAAAAATACTTCTTTCTGCGCTTACTAGAGTAAAATCTAGTTAATTAAGTTTCATCTAATACTTCTTCCGGGCTGATATCCTTATAGAACGTGTATTTTTGCGTTAAACTGAGACATAAGCCGCAAAAATCGCATCGAGAATCCGCGTAAGAATATCTGCCTTCACTGTGAAGAACGCCGAAAGGACATAGCTCTTCGCCTCCTTCTATAGCTAGGTTTAGACCAGGTCTACGTTTAACCCAAAGATCTTTATGGCTTTTCTCCGCTTTCCCTATATTTGGCGGTATATTCTTGACAATGCATACAATGCCCAGTAAAGTTTTAACGCCTATATCGCTATTTTCCTCGACACCATCATCTACATAAGCAACTCTACTTTTACTGACGTATCTGAGATACGAGTTAAGCAGTCTAGTTCCTATTCTATTAAGCGCATTAGAGTGGGCTCTAAAAATAAAGCCTCCATTTGATAAAGCAATAACTGGAGCAAGTATCAACACGTCAAAAGCTTTTTCTTCAGCAAATAAATTAAAGAGGTTTTTAGCTCCAACCGCAAAAATAGAAAATTTCAGAAACACATTTACATCATAAAAATTCTTAATTTCCCTTGCAAGTTCTACAGCGTAAGCCTCAATGCCCGCATCGCTACGTAAAGTCGAAGAAAAATCCAATTCCACGGCTTCAAGCTCTAATTTATTCTTACTTAAAAATTCAGCAAGTTCCCTAAAACTAAATACCGTAAATGAGGGAACAACGCGAAAGCCACGTTCACCTAAGTCCCTGTAAATCTTCACAAACATCTCAGGAGATAGCCAATAAGGACGCTCGTAAATTATGTAATCAACACCAGCTTTTTCCACGTAAAGCCGCGTATAGTCTTCTGCAATATTGTTCGTAGGAATGTAGACGGTTGGAAGAAAAATAGTGTCTACCTCAAACTCTTCTGCACACTTGCTTAAGAAGTCTACATCACTTATTGAGGCATCACTACTAATACCCCAAATCTTCATAGAGCCAGCCTGAGCAATTATTTCTTTTCTGATTTATTTTTAAAAAGCAAGCAAATAAAGCCAACTACGTGACTAACGGTTCACTACGGCATAAAAAAATAATTTAATAACATGCCCAATATCTAACATGCTGATGGATGAAGACGGGTACCAAAACTGAGCGGTGATGTAAAAAATGAATTAAGGTTTAAAGTATTCGTATGAGTTCTTCCCTTATTTTTTGATAACGCTGGTAGTCTTCTCGCGATACACTTGGCTTTACCTTCTCCATAGCTTTCTTGAAATGTTCCATCTTTACTTCTCCAGGTTTTCCGTATTCTCTTAACGCTGTCATGGCTGCCTCTCTGCATAAAGCCGCTAGGTCCGCGCCCGTGTAACCTTCTGTTAGTTCTGCTATTTCTTGTAGGTTTACGTCTGGTGCTAGTGGCATTTTCCGTGTGTGTACTTTTAGTATTTCTAGTCGTGCCTTCTTGTCTGGTGGTGGGACGTATATTATGCGGTCGAACCTGCCCGGCCTGAGAAGCGCAGGGTCAATAATGTCAGGCCGGTTAGTAGCACCAATAACAACAACACCCTCCAACCTAACCAAACCATCCAACTCAGTAAGAAGCTGGTTAACTATCCTGTCCGTGACACCGCTGTCGTACCGCACCCCCCTTCGCGGCACTATAGAGTCTATTTCGTCAAAGAATATTATGCAAGGCGCTGCTTGACGCGCTTTAGAGAATATTTCTCTAATTGCTTTCTCGCTTTCTCCAACCCACTTGCTCAGTATCTCAGGACCTTTAACAGCTATGAAGTTTGCTTCACTTTCAGTTGCCACGGCTTTAGCTAAAAGCGTCTTGCCACAGCCTGGGGGGCCGTATAAAAGAATGCCTTTTGGAGGGTCTATGCCCATGTCTTTGAAGTATTCTGGGTGTTTCAGGGGCCATTCAACTGCTTCCCGAAGTTCCTGCTTAACGTTTTCAAGGCCTCCAATATCATCCCATCTGACCTCTGGCACTTCTACGTACACTTCTCTGAGCGCGGAGGGTTGGATGTCCTTCAAGGCCTCAAAGAAGTCTTGGCGGGTTACTTTAAGCTCTTTAAGAACCTCTGTTGGTATGCCTTTCTCTAAATCTATTTTTGGAAGAAACCTTCTCAATGCGTGTATGGCCGCTTCTCTGCATAAGGCCGCCAAGTCGGCTCCTGTAAAGCCGTGAGTTATTTCGGCCAGCTCGTCTAGATTAACGTCTTCGGCAAGAGGCATGTTTCTAGTGTGTACTTGAAGTATCTCTTTTCTAGCTCTTCGATCAGGTACTGGTATAGCTATTTCCCTATCAAATCTGCCGGGCCGCCTAAGCGCGGGATCTATGTCTCCAGGCCTGTTCGTAGCAGCGATAACTATTACTTGTCCGCGACTTTTTAGCCCATCCATTAAAGCTAGCAGCTGCGCGACGACGCGGCGCTCCACCTCGCCCGTTACTTCGCCTCTCTTAGGCGCTATCGCATCTATCTCATCTATGAATATTATTGCCGGAGCGTTTTCCTCCGCCTCTTTAAACACTTCTCTTAGTCTTTGTTCGCTTTCTCCGTAGAATTTGCTCATTATTTCTGGGCCGTTTATTGCTATGAAGTAGGCGTCGCTCTCGTTTGCTACGGCCTTGGCGAGCAGGGTCTTGCCGCAGCCGGGAGGGCCGTGCAAAAGCACGCCCTTAGGGGGATCAATACCGAGATGCCTAAAGAGCTCTGGGTGCTTTAGGGGCAGCTCAACCATCTCCCTAATCTTCTGCTTAGCCTCCTCCAAATCACCAATATCCTCATAAGTAACACGCGGAACGCTTATTTCTGCCTCGGACACAGGTTTTGGTCTAATATTTATTGTTGTTCTCTCAACTACTTGTACAACTTGCGCTGGTGTAGTTGAAACGACGCTGAACCTTAATGCGGTGTTTACTACTGGTATTTCTATCGTGTCACCTCGCTTTAAGGGACGTCCCAGCAGGCGCGACTTAATATAACTAACGAAGTCGGGCGTGGGAGTTATTTGAATATCTCCTACCGGAGCTAGAACCACTTTGATAGCTGGTCTCACACTAACCTTTCTTATTTTTACCGTATCTCCAAGTGATACACCAGCGTTTCTGCGCAGAATACCGTCCATGCGTATTATTCCGAGCCCTTCGTCCTCAATGTAGCCCGGCCACACTATGGCTACAGTGCTTTTCCTACCAATTATTTCGACAACGTCGCCAGCCTCCACGCCCAACCTTCTCATGGATTCTCTATCTATTCTAACAATTCCTCTCCCGACATCCCGCTGCTTTGCCTCAGCTACTTTTAACTCTATTTCATTCGATTCATTTCTAGACATATGTATCGTTTAATTAAAAAGCCTAAAGAATATATTTGTTAGGTATGAGATAAAAGCTGATTTAGCACATTTTTTATTGTTTTTTGGGCTTTTTCTCCGTATTTCTTCTTGGGAAAAACTATTAAGGCTCCTAGAAGTCTATCTTTTTCGTTAACGAACAGGTATCCTTTTAACATTATTCTATCAAAGGAGAATGTCATTATTGAAGATGAAAATTCATGACCTCTAAGTCCGTTTAACTTTTTTTCTTCGCTCTTAATTTTTCCGAACTTAGCATACTTTCCGAGAATATCTTTCTTTACGAACTTGTTGAGCAACTTGTCGACACTCCCGAAATCTCTGAGTATGCGGGAGCTAAAGGGAGCATAAAAAACTGAAAGAAGAACTTGCTGTTCCTCCTTATTCCGCCATAAAATATATGAAAGCCCCGTCGTAAACCGTGCAGATACTAAGTAAAAATCGGCGGGGATTCTAACCCCCATTTTATACATAGTCCACAAAGCCTTTTCTCCCGGCTTGTAATGACATTTTATGCTTTCTACAATTTGTCTTTCAATATCGTTAAATTCTTCATCCACTTTATGTAGCAGTGTTAACGTAAACATTTTTTCCATAATTTCACAATACCAGATATACGTTGAATTGACCCAGATGCCCGCTTTAAATAATCCGTGCATACCTTCATGGCCATATACCTCATATTCTTCTTTTTTAACTAAAGCTGGCTCAGGCAGTTTGAGTTTCTTCATTTTTTTCCCGAGATCTTTTACATAGTTGTTAAAGGTTTCGTAAGGATCTGGGGCTTTTTCAAAGGGAGCGTACTGCCAAGCCACTTCCATGCGCACGTTGTATCTATCTTCTAGCTGAAAGAAACCCTGGCCCTTGCTTCCCCCCTCTTTTGTTAGGCCCCAATCTTCAGGTACGTTAGCTTCAAAGTGTCGCCATCCGAAGGGTTTAAATTCCATATCCAATCCTCTAGTGAGGAAAACTCAGGGGACTCTTATCTAATTTACCTGCCAGTTAATAACGCAAATTATATATCTAATTTATGTTAACAAGAGTGAGTGGGTGT
The DNA here is from genome assembly GCA_029258735.1 of archaeon. GTDB lineage: Archaea > Thermoproteota > Thermoprotei > Thermofilales > JAPDKD01 > JAPDKD01. The sequence goes on from JAPDKD010000050.1 coordinate 7,077, forward strand.
ATATTAGATGCCGATAAGAGATCCCTTTGAGCTTCAACTCGCAATAGAACAAACATTTAGAGTAAAAATATGCCGAAAATGCGGTGCAAGGAATCCTATATCCGCGGAACGTTGCCGAAGATGTAAAAGCAAAAACTTACGGCTAAAAAGATACAAGAAGTAGCTTGTGGATTTTTATTTCATGGATGTCTTTTCATATACGTATATTCCGTCGAGCACTCCTGGGCCGCCTTCGCGTCCATGCGGTGAAAGTCTCTCTTTTCCTCTCAGTTTAGCTGCTAGGTGGATGTTTGCCGCTGTCTGAGCTACAGCGTCGAGATCTATGCCCTCAACTATAATGTCTTTCTTTCCTTGAACGCGCACTTTAGCTCCGGGCATTATTCTAGCAGTTATTGCGTCCCTGCGTCCCAAAAAGTTTTTAATCGTAACAATACCCTTCTTCTCATCGACTTTTACTTCCATAGGAAAGTGGGCATATATCACTCTCATTTTGTATCGGTATCCTTTTAAAACGCCATCAATCATGTTTTTAATCTTCGACGCGACCGTTCTAACCACGGCGCGCGTTCGCTTATCAGCTAGATACGTCTCTACGATAATAGTATTGTCTTCTTTCGAGATAAGAATGTTATGTACGTGTGAAAAGTCTTTTTCTATTTCGCCTAGCGGCCCCTTTACTTTGACTTTTTTGCCTCGAATATCTACTGTTACATTACCCGGAATTTCGACAATCTCTCTAACTAGTATGGCTCTTGCCATTACACGCTCCCCTACCTCAAGAGAAATTCTTCCTATTAAAAATTCTCGGTGATGGAAGTAATTGTAAGCATCTTTAGTTTAATATGTTTTAAGGTATTCTAACCTGTATCGTTACAGTATTTTGCAAAAAGATTTAATTTACTGTGCACTAATATTCCTTACTGGTTTTCTGGCTTAGAGAGGTGATCAAAAGTGGCTGAAGATGTTTCCCAAATTCGTGAGGCCGTTCAAATTTTAAAGAGAATCGCAGAAGACCCTGGCGTGCCTAGGAATATTAGAAGGGCGGCGGCCGAGGCAATAAACATTCTATCGGACCAGAAAATGAGTATAGGCTTGAGAGCTGCAAACGCGATCTCACGCCTCGATGAGGTTTCGATGGATCCTAACGCGCCATTATATGCTAGAACATCAATATGGCAAGCAATAGCATTACTGGAGCAAATAAGGGACTAAGAAATTCTATACAATTGAAGGAAGGAGTAAGAATAAGAGGCATATATTCCACCGCGTTAACAGCACTTTTACTAAGTAAAGGCATTCCCATAGCTAATCCATCTGAGATAATAAAGTCGAGGTTTCCCGAAGTAATAGATAACGCTATTCCAGTAGTAACTATCAAAGATAGGGAAGATAAAAATGGCGTCATCATACTGGGATTCAGCAAGTTATTTGAAGAATGCACAAAAGTAATAGCCGTAATTCCCCACGTAATCTTAAGGAAATCGAGCATTGGCTATTATGACTCGGTAAAATGCAAAATAGTGGCCGCGGAAGGCAACCGATATCTGGTAGAAATGCCGGGAAAAAAGACGGGGGCTCTAATATCCAGCCAAAAACACGAAGTTGGGGATTACGTTAATGCTCACGTTATTGCTCCTCTCGCCTCGACTCCCGTGCTTCGCGAGGGATTGGCGGTTGTTGGAAAGTTTGCACGCGTTTATGATGGCAGAGGAGTAAGTTTCAGCCGCTTCATCACGGACTATGAAAGGAGAGCGTTGCTTCTATCTGCAAGCTATAAAGCTAAAGAACAAGGCTTAGCTGTGCGCTGGCGCAGCAGCGCAAATAACGCGCCGCTGCACGAGATTCTTAAAGAACTAGATGAGCTAATAAGCGAAATATTAAAGCTAAGGAAAATAGCAGCCAGGTATCGCGAAACCGCTAAACTGCGCGATGGTGAGGACATATCTGAGGCTATTTTCACTTTCTACTCAAAAATGTATTTGGATGCTATTCGAGCGCTCCGAGTCCCTACTGTAAGGTTTCACCACTACATTAAGAGGGCTGGAAGCGAAGAATCACAGTATGTCGATCTGGTCGAGGAACTATATGATTGCTGCTCTTTAGATTGTGTTGGCCAGCAGCTACTTAAAAAAGCTCAAAGCAACGTTAGAAGAGCGAGGCAAATAACACTATTACATGAAAAGCTTTCCGGCGAGACGATAAAAATGAAAGGAGATATTAAAGACATATCGCAGGAAGACGTGTTTACTATCGTTAGAACCGTTAAGTCAGAAGGGATCTACGACGGCCTAGGCCTTGAAAAGCGACCGGGCGATGTGATCTATACCTATATTTGTCCGGGATTGCCTTTCGTAGTACATGAATATAGGTCTGCAGGTGGAACATTGAAAGGATATTATATAAACATAAACACTCCGGCTGAAGTTTTCTTTTTGGAGAAAGAAAAGCTAAATGCTTATGTGTGGTATGTTGACTTGGAAATTGATATCGTACGCTTAAAAAACGAAAAAGCTAGGATAATTGACGCCGAAATACTTTCTGGCTATCGTTCGCGGAGACTCGTGGGGAAAGATCTTTACAACTACGCTACAGCTGTAGCTAATAGTCTCCGCAAACACCTCGAAAGACACGCTGATTTTGAAATAAACCCGATAAATTTAATGAGAAACTTTACTTTACGAACCTTATAAGTCAAAAATCCCTATGAAATAATGTGACAATATGGATGCACGTATATTGGAAAACTTTTTAGTAAAAGCTGTTGGTGGAAAAACACGGCTAAAGGTGTTTCTTCATTTATGCCAAAATGCGCCTCAAAGACCCGTAGAAATAAAACAAGCTTTTCCTAAAAAGAACATTTATTACCATTTACGTGAGCTCCGAAAAGCTGGTCTTATAAAATTATCGGAAGGAAGTTACGACTTAACTGAAAGAGGCCAGGAAATATGCAAGCTTTTTCAAGAGCTAGCACGAACATTATACGCGAAAAACTATACTGTAAAAGTATTAGAAGAAAACGGCTTTATTCAGAGTTACTTAGGAATTGAGGATTTTTTTGAAAAAAAGGGCAAGTTTGTTTCACCTGAACTGGCTAAAGAATTTATTAAAAAATTTTCGTCGCATTTTATGGGTACGGAATCTGTACTAATGTGGACGCTGCTAGAATCTATTAATGGGTTTAATAGTGATGAAGCCATAATAGGACTAAAAAATAAAACACTTAATCTAATTTTTGACTTAGAAGTACGTCCACTTTTTAAATATTTTAGAATTGTGGAACATATTGAAGCTATTTTTAGACAAAATGCTATATTACATCTTCTAAACCATTTAGAAAAAATAAAACTTAAAGACGCATTTCTTAACGGAGAAGTTACAATTAGAAGGCCAGAGTTTTCTGCAAGGGGGCTTTTAAGTATATTCGTATCAATCCGGGAGCTCGATAATAATTATTCTTTAAACTTAATAAAACACTTACTAAAGTTGCAGCACTGCGTTGGCGAAGTCTATATTTTGGGAATCTCAGATCTCAAAATTGAAGATCCAGCTTCTTTTTTAGAAAATCTAAGCATAGCTATGCCTGGTAAAGGAAGAATAACGCTTATCATCGAAGACTATGATATGGAAAATGAGGAAACCATTAAACTTTTATCTTACTTATCACCTCGTTACGAATCTATAAGGTTGACACTTAATGTTAAGGATTTCAATCCACATTATATTAGTACTATTACGTCTTTACTTAATTCGGGAGTGCCAGTAACATTTAACGAAAACTCACATAAAGCGGAACAGCATAATACATTTTCTCAATTCTCCATAATAGTACCAGCTATTTTTTCCAGGCAAAAAGGTGACATGGAACGCATCCTCCAAGATGAGATAAGTAGCATAATAGAAACTATTCGCAAAGGATTATATGAAAATGGGATACCAAAAACACTACAGGAATACTTAGAGTCTTCTTTTAGAGTAAAATTTGATGATGCAAAAATCATTATAGGAATTATAGGCCTTAACATAATCTACGAACCATTGCGGCTAAAAAAAGACATAAGGAATATTATATCGCATTTGCTAAAGATATGGGAAAGTTTAGCAACTCAGAAAAATAGTCGAGTAGAATTCACACCGGTTCACTTGGGTGACGAGCCATACTACTCGTATGAATTAGCGAAAAAGCAATGGAGCGAGCCCGTATTTAGCTGTATTTCTCCACTCATATATGAAGGAATGAATTTTGATGAGTATTTACAGGCTGAATCTATGTTACAGAGAAGCGGTATAGATACGCTGGTTAGTGTAAAGTTGCCTCAACGCAAAATTTCGGCCAAGGAAACTCAAAGATTAATAAAAAATCTTCAGAGATATAACTTCAAGAAATATTATATCCATAGAGATTTCACATTATGTCTTCGATGTTATAGTTTATCATATAAAAGAAGATTTACATGTCAATCGTGTGGCTCTGTTATGCAGACGCGCTTCATCTCGCCTTTCAGTTACTGGCAGCTGGAGAAAAGAGTGCATCTACAAGCTAGAGCGGAATATGAGTCACGTCCCACTCCTCCCGAACGCTTCTTTGTCAGTGAATAAATTTGCCGAAAGAATAGTTTTATAAATGCAAGTCTAAGCTATACCTTAAGGTGTTTCTAAGTGCCGGTAAAAAGGAGAAGTCGTGGAAGAAAGAAGGGCGGAAAAGGAAAGGAAGACCTGGTTCAGTGTGATGAATGCGGCGCGCTGATTCCTAGATCGAAAGCAGTACGTGTAACAAGGCCTATTTCGTATATTGACCCGCAGCTAGCCCGAGAGCTACGCCAACAGGGAGCCATAATCCCCACATATAGAGTAACTAAATACTATTGCATTCGATGCGCAATACATAGAGGAATAAGGAAGATTCGCTCAGAAGAAGAGAGACAGAAAAAACCTTTAACACTATAAAAGTTGAAAGCGAAAATAGCTTTTTTAATTGAAATGAGAGAAGCTTGGACAGCAAACGTAGGGCGAGGATCCCTCGCATCCTATGGCCGGCTAGACGTAGCTTTAAGAGCCATTAACGCGGCTTTAGATACTCCAGTAGCTTACGAAGTATCTGTAAAGCTGGTCCTCGAAGGTCCTCCTTCACCGCCTGTTTCTATAGAAGTTGACGGTAAACTTGCGAAACCCATTGCAGGTGAACAGTTTTTCAAAAAGGTACTTAATAGTCTTTATGCAGGTGCACGGGTAGCAGGCTTTTCTATAAAAAAGCAAGGATTTATAGACCAAATTTTAGAGGCGAAGAATAAAGGTTATAGCCTTTATTGGCTTGAGGAAAACGGCAGAAACATAAGAGGGGCTGAAATCTGTTCGCCCGCTCTTTTCATGATGGGAGATCATAAAGGATTTAGCATTCAAGCTGAGAAAATGCTTAAAAAGATGAAAGTACCGCGGATCAGTTTGGGTCCGTTACCTTACTTTACTAGTCATTGCATAACTATTGTCTTGGAGGAATTGATAAGACGGGCCATCTTAGACTGCTGAACCGGCCAAATCAAATAAATTAATAAAGCCCCTAGTATGCCTAGATGGGAATCGTGATGAACGAAAACGTATACATGCCAGACACCACAGTGTTTACTAAAGGTACTTTGAAAAAGGCCCTAGAGGAGGGCATCATTAATGATGGAAAAATTTTGATCCACGTAACTCTAGCATCCCACTTCGAATACTTAGCCCGTAAAGGCGTTAGTCAAGGATTCGCCGGAATAAAGGAGTTGAAGGCCGTTCTTGAGCTGTGTAAGGAAGGCCACGTTGAGGCGGAATTAACGAGAGATCTTCCCGCCCTATATCGCTTCCTACCCGATCCGAGCAAAAGTCCAGACGAAATGCTAAGGCTGCTAGCCCTGGAATGGGGCATTACATACGTGACAAGTGATAAGATTTCCAGGGAAGCTGCGGAAGCCTTGGGCGTGGACGTGCTATTTCTTGAAGGAGAAAGCCAGCCCGAGCTTACTCTGGCAAAGTTTTTTGACGAAAACACGATGTCAGTTCATTTGAAAGAGAATGTGGCCCCTTATGCTAAAAAGGGCAGGCCTGGACACTGGGTTTTTGAAAAAATAAGAGAAGAGCCTCTGACGCGACTAGAGCTCGAGGAAATGGTTAGAGAAATAGTGGAATCGGCAAGGTCCGCGGCTAACGCGTTCATAGAGATAGACAGGCCTGGGTCCACAATAGTCCAAGTTGGCAACTACAGGATAGTTATAACTAAGCCGCCGTTCTCGGACGGCATTGAAATTACGGCTGTAAGGCCTGTAGCTAAGCTAAGCCTAGAGGACTATAACTTGCCGCCAAAGCTCGTAAAAAGGCTTGAAGAAAAGGCGGAAGGCATATTAATAGCAGGCGCACCCGGAATGGGCAAAACCACTTTTGCCCAGGCATTGGCAGAATATTATTACAGAAAGGGGAAAATAGTTAAAACTCTAGAATCGCCCAGGGACATGCACCTTCCCGACGAAATAACCCAGTATTCTAAGAACTACGCCACGTCCGAGGAGATCCATGACGTCCTCCTCCTTTCAAGGCCCGACTATACTGTATTCGATGAAATGCGGGACACTAAGGACTTCGAACTATACACCGATCTGAGACTAGCAGGTGTAGGTATGGTCGGAGTAGTTCACGCCACAAGCCCCATAGATGCAATACAGCGATTTGTGGGCAGAGTAGAACTCGGAATGATACCATCAATCATAGACACGGTGATTTTCATCGAAAACGGCGGCGTTAAAAAGGTATACGAGCTAGAAACAACCGTGAAAATACCTCATGGCTTAAGGGAGGCCGACTTGGCAAGACCCGTAGTGGTGGTAAAGGACTTCTTGACAGGAAGCCCAGAATACGAAATATACGTATTCGGGGAGCGCACGTTCGTAGTACCAATAAAAAAGCAAGAAAAACCGCGGGACTTCAAAATCAGGATATCTTTAGAAAGATTCCTAAGAAAATACATTCCCGACGAAAGCGTAGAAATAAAGCTGACAGAAGACGGGAGAGCAATAATTCTCGTAGACACGGAGTACTACAATTATCTGCTTGGAAAGCCAAGGCGAAAGCTTGAAAGAATAGGGAAGAAACTGGGAGTCGAAATAGAACTTCGACCAAAGTTTTAAAGCAATGGTGCGGGGGCCGGGATTCGAACCCGGGCAGGCCTACGCCAGCGGAGCTCCCATCCCAAAGATCTCAAATCCTTAAGATCCTGAGTCCGCCCCCTTTGACCTAGCTCGGGCACCCCCGCGCGACCAATAATTATTGGAAATCAACGATTTATAAGGATGATGCTAGTTCATCCTCGTAATGTCGAACATAATAGTGGTACTCGTGCATCCCCTGTACGAGCAAAACGTTGGGCTTATAGCTAGGGTAATGAAGAACTTCGAGGCTAGCGAATTAAGGTTAGTTGACCCAGCCTGTGAGGTAGGAGACGAGGCTTATAGAAGGGCAATGCACGGGAGAGATATTCTAGAAAAAGCGAAAACATATGACACGCTTGAAGAAGCGGTCAGAGACTGCGACTTAATTGTCGGAACAACGGGAAAGCATGGTAAAAGGTTTTCTCATGTTAGGAGATATATGAATCCTGAGCAGTTGGCTTCTAAGATAGCCGTTGCCCGCGGAAATGTGGCGATCCTGTTTGGAAGAGAAGACTTTGGACTAACTAACGAGGAGCTAAGAAAATGCAACGCTGTGGTAACGATTCCAGCGAATAAGGAATATCCCATTTTAAATGTTTCCCATGCTGTGGCTATCATTTTATATGAAATCTTCAAGAAGAAAAAAGCTCTCTCGGTTCCTGAAATCTTTCAACCCGTAGATCTATGTGAAGAAAAGGTAATGTTGCAGTATCTAACAATGCTAGCTAGAAAAGTGGAACCCGAAAAAGCCGATAAAATAGAACTTATAATGAAACGTTTTCTAGCTACATGCCAGCCAACTGGAGCTGACATACGCACGCTAATAGGAATATTTAGGAAAACCTTAGAGCTGCTAGAAAACAAGAGATATAAGCGGGCCAAGGGCAAATAATAAGCTGAGGTGGTAATGTATGCCTTTGAGGCCTGGACACTGCTATAGGCACTTCGGAACCCCGCCGTATACGCGTAAAGAGTACATAAAGAGCATACCACAGGTTCAAATACCGAAATTCGACATGGGGAATACTCGTGGAAACTTCGATCTTACAGTGAAAGTGATTGTGCAGCTACCGGGACAAATAAGGATGAACGCCCTAGAGGCGGCTAGGCTGGCAGCATATAGGTATCTCAACAAAAAGATAGGCGAGTCAAACTTCCATCTAAAACTGGTAACGTATCCTCACCATATACTAAGGGAGAACAAGATGATGGCTGTGGCAGGTGCAGACCGTCTACAGGACGGCATGCGTCTCTCCTTTGGAACTCCGATAGGGCGGGCTGCCCGTGTCTACCCCGGACAGTGTATACTCTTTGTTAGAGTTTCCGAGAAGAATCTTGAAGTTGCTAAGGAAGCGTTGAGAAGAGCGGCTTCGAAATTACCGCTGCCGTCGAGAATAGTAATAGAGCAAAAGAAGGCTGCAAGCTGATTCCCCTTAAAAGATTGGTGAACTTATGTGCAAAATCTCTATAGACGGAGAATAGAAATAGCCCAGAAAATATGGAGCAGGCTACTTCAAGGATACTATAAAGACAGAAAAGAACTGATACATGTTCTCGAGAGAGAATATAAAAAGGCCGAAATAGAGCCAATAAGAGGACGCAGCAAGATAAAGCAATACGAGAAGGAACTAACTACGCTTTACTTGCTCGGCAAGTACGGACTAGGACTATCCCCTGAAGAGTATTCCAAGGTTTTCGATAAATTCTTCCGGATGGAGATGTTATGCGAGAAAGCTTATAGGGACATATTGACGGGCAAGCAGTCATCCGAAGTTTTCCATGAAATTTTTGGGACAACAAGCGAAGACATAGTTTTTCGGGTGATCCGTCTAGCATATATCATGGTCCTCCTAGGTTTCGAAGGCGAAGAAACGTTAATACAATTACTAGATAGGATAAACGAATCCTTGCCGGAGCTTTCCGAGAGAATTAAGCGGTTTAAAAAGTTTTATATAGCTCTTCGAATAGCGGAAGCTATAGCAACCCGTAAGGTTCGTAATAGGCTTGAAAAGGAGGCCTTGAAACACGCACTGTGCCTTCGATTAAAAGCGGAAAAATCAGCCCCTTCAGACGATGAAATAAGGTTAATAGCAACTGAAGTTTATGGACTACCCGAGTACCTAGTTAACGACGTTCTCAAAGCAAAAAACATTGAACTTACTTTAGAATAAATTTCTACATAACCTAAAAATATAGCTAGTTAATCCTCCCTGATAAATCTTAATCGACCTTGTAATATTAAATCCATATTTCTCAGCTAGTTGCTTTACAAGTCTTCTGCGAACAGTTACAATACAGATTATCCCATTCCTTTTTAGTACACTAGATGCTAGGCAGAATAATCCATCATAAACTCGCCTAAGTCCGCCTACAGGCTTTTCCCTGAGCCCATAAGGAGGATTAGACACAATAGCGTCGAATACACCGGGTCTCAACGGCGGAAACCTTACATCAGCCACCATAAAATCGGCTAGACTGCCTGCTGCTTTAGCGTTCTTTTTAGCACCTATAACATGTTTGATATTTACGTCGAATCCAACCTTCAAATCAAGCTCATCTGCTTCAATTGGAATTGTCCCGCTACCTGTAAACGGGTCAAGCAGCGAACGGCAGTCGCATAGATATAGCAACGCGTTAGCCACTATGGGATTTAAAACCGAAGGATGAACATAGATTCTATAGCCTCTTTCATGCAGAGGTCGATACTTTGTCAATTGAATTGAAAGTTCAGCGCGTTTCGAAGAAATAAAAACATAAAAAACAAGGTCTGGAAAGTCGAGCGAAACCACAGGATCTAAGTAATGATATCTCTTCTCAATTAATTCTCCAATAATTTTAGATATTTCAAGCGAACTGACGCGGAAATCGTCTGTATGTTCAGATTTGACAGCAAATTTAACGCCTCGCCACATAAATTCCTTAATTTTCTCTATAGCTGGCGCAAATATCGAACTTAGTTGTTCGGGGCTTATTTCGCCGCAATATCTCCATACTTGTAGGTAGACGTGCTCCGCCAGTCTCGACTTATCTATAATCGTCTTTATACAGCTCGGCAGATTTTTGCAGGCAACTTCTATCCTGCCGCCAATACTAACGGAGACTTGCGAAGAAGGTATGAGCTCCTCAATCTCTCTTTTCAATAATTCCTCTAGCCCAAGTATAGTTGTTACAACAAGTCTATATTCGCTCATAAGCAAAAACACGGCTTAATATTCTCATATAGTTCGCTTCAGCTATCTTTAAAATATACCTAACATTTACCGTTTCCCAGGTATTCATGAACGCTAATGCTAAACTTCCAACCATAAACTCATATACAAAGTTGTTAGCAAATAATCCCGCTTTAACGGCTATGCTGTATCTAGTCACATACACGTTTTCTGTAATTTTAATAAATCCCGGCGGAGGCCTTCGACGAAATACCACTAGTTTTTCAATTTGCGGGGGTTTCAGCCCTACTTCAACTGCTAATTTACGAATTTCCCGTATTAGTCTTTCAAGCTCCTCCGCATTTAGCGGAATACTGCTTCCATTAACGTTCAACTTCATTCCTTATCCTTATTAGCACTGGCTTTAAATATGGACTTTCAATCCTCCATATATATTCTTTGTTTTTAGCTGCAGTCCACAAAGGACTCGACACATCCACGATATATTTTACCCCATGGCTAGTCTTCTTATATCTCCTAATCAATCCTTCACTACGAAGGTTTTCTAGTACGTCTTTCACTAGGGTAAGCAGAATTGGCTGTGGGGGTATGCCCGCATACACCGCAATTTTCTTAGACGTAAACGTAAGAATGCTACCCTTAGTGCGGTAAATCAGCTCCATTAATGTCCTAACGACGTTAAACTTTATCTCCTCATAACTATAATAGTAATCCGTAATCCTACTTCTAGAATACCTTCTCATAGTGTTAATAGTAAAGGAAAAAATTTTCAATAAGAAAAGTCAACAAGCAAAATTTACAATATACAGATACTACAGTCGTAAGCTCCACACAGTTACCGATGCTCAGGGCTTCGTGGAAAAAACTAGGAAGCCCGTATGCCCGCGCATAAGAAACTCTGGACGTGTTTCTCCACGTTTAGCCTTAATTCTCCGCTCTAGCAATTCAACGCTCTCAACGTGAATGAAACCCGCTTCGCGTATAGCTTCAACAGCCTTTTCTACCTGATTATATGTTGGAAGAAAACATACAAAACGGCCGCCGCCTCTAAGAGATGAAGCTACATTCTTCACAGCATTCCAAGGATCAGGTAGGTCTAAAATAACTGCGTCAACCTCTTTTTGATGAATTGTTTTTCGCACGTCGCCTATAATAAAGTGAACATTTACGTTAAGGCCGAGACCGCGCAAGTTTTTCTTGGCTATTTTTTGGTGGCCATAGCTGATGTCGTAAGTGTAGACTTCGCCGTTTGGCCTAACATAGAATGCGAGAAAGGCAGTAAGTACCCCTGAGCCAGTGCCAGCCTCCACAACACGTGAGCCAGGACCTATCCCAGCCCGCACGATTATGGACGCTATGTCCTTTGGATAGATAACCTGCGTCTTTCTCCTGAATGCACGAAATACGATATCTTCAAGAGAGGGTTTAGAGATTAATGCTTCTACGCCTAAGTGGGTTCTCACACTTCCCCCATATTCAGCCTTTAAAACATCGCTCAGGTTTATTATGCCTTCATCCGTGTGTAATTCTCGTCCTTTCATGGCACGCACGACGAACCACTTTCGCTCGTTAAAGTAAATCTTAACCCAATCGCCCTCTTTAATCATGGAACCACATTAACTCTCTGCGTAAAAATTTAAATTCATGAAGTAGAGTAGGACACAATAATCTTAATAAATATATTCCGATAACCACATGTGCGGTGAATATCGATGGTAAATCCAAAATACATACCACCCTCACTATTCATTGAGAGACTCGCAGAATACTTAAAAGAAAACGTTGAAGAGGTAAAACCTCCTGAATGGGCAATGTATGTTAAAACCGGTAGTCACAAAGAAAGGATCCCGACAGACCCGGACTGGTGGTATAAGCGATGCGCGTCACTACTTAGAAAGCTCTATGTTCATGGTCCTACAGGCGTCGAAAAATTTAGGACGGCTTACGGTGGAAGAAAGGATCTAGGACTTAAACGCGAACACTTTAGAAAAGCAGGCGGAAAAATAATTAGACTTGCACTGCAACAACTAGAAAAGGCAGGTCTTGTTCAGACGATTCCTGGAAAGGGACGTGACTTAACACCGCGGGGACGTTCTCTCTTAGATAAGCTTTCTGCGGAAATCTTTCGGGAGCTAACTAAACAAAGGCCTGAATTAATGAAGTACGTGCCTTAGAGGCTTAAGACTTTTTAATTTATCATGTGGTAACATTATTTCATGGGGGTTTCTTTGTCAACGGAATATGACGAACTAGAGGAGATAAAAAGGAAAAAACTTGAGGAATACCGCCGCCGAATGGAGCAAGCAGCTAGGGAAGAGGAAGCTAGAAAGGCTGAAGAAGCTAGAAAGCAGGCGATTCTCAGAAAAATCCTTACACCTGCAGCGAGACAACGTCTAAACAACCTTAAAATCGCATATCCCGAATTAGCGGAGACTGTTGAAGATCAGCTCATAGCTTTAGCGGCATCGGGACGCATACGCGCTCCTATAACAGACGAAATGTTAAAAAAGATCCTAGCAAGTCTAACCAGGACTCGCCGGGAAATTAAAATAAGATACAACTTTAAGCTAAGATAGTTAAGGTGGATAAAATGGCACGTAATAAGCCTGCCGCAAAAAAGAAGAGGCTTGCAGCAGCATTAAGAGCAAACGCAGGCACGCCAACTTGGGTTGTAGCAAAAACGCTGGGCAAAAAACGCTGGGCAAAGCCGAGACATTGGAGAAGGTCTCGCATGCAATTGTAGGAGGCGATAGATTATGAGCTCTGAGGAAGGTAAACCTATACTTGAACGCGAATACGTAATTCCTCTGGCTGACGCGTATAGAGCCCCTAGAAAAAAACGCGCAAAAGTTGCAGTGAGAATTTTAAGAGAGTTCGTGGCAAGACATGCTAAGGCGGATCTCGTAAAGATTTCCGACTCAGTAAATAAAATAATATGGTCTAGGAGCATAGAAAAGCCTCCTAGGCGCATCCACGTTCTCGTAAAGGTGTTTGAGGAAGAAGGCGTCGAAGTCGAAAAAGTACGAGTAGCCCACGTAGATCTGCCTAAAGCCTCAGAGGAAGTCTCATGAGCGTATCTAGAAGAAGCCTTTACGGTACATCATCAATAGGTGTATACGGTGTAGCCACAGATAAATATGCCATAATTCCATCGGACATTCCAGAAAAATTTGAGCGTGAAGTAGAAGCGGACCTAAAAGTAGATATTATAAAAGGCGCGGTTTTAGAATCTTTTCTCTTAGGAGTCTTTATTGCCGCTAATTCTTATGGTGTGATTCTTCCAAGGCTTGTCAGGGACGAGGAGCTAAACGTTTTTCGCAAAACCATAGACGCGGAGATTACGGTTTTAGATGTGAAGGAAACAGCTTTAGGAAACCTTATTTTAGCTAATGATAAGGCAGCGCTGGTTAGCCCTCTAATTCCCAGGAAAGCTTTAAAAAGAATTGAGGATGCGCTAGGAGTAGAAGTTATGCAGAGAAATTTGGCAGGTAGCAATTTGGTTGGTGCGATCGCAGTAGTAACTAATAAAGGTTTATTAGCCTGTCCTCTGGCGTCAGATGAAGAATTAGACGAGCTTGAAGATTTCTTTAAAGTAAAAGCTGATATAGGAACAATAAACAGGGGAAACATTTTCGTTAGGAGCGGGATGCTGGCCAATAGTTACGGCGCAATAGTGGGTAGCGAAACCACAGGTCCAGAGCTTATGAGGATACAGCAAACCCTTTACACTTGAAAATGACGTAAGCCTTGTCTTTTTAAGTTGAGGCTAAGATAAGCAGCGCGCCAAATATATTTAGGTGTAAAATAGATTGGTTGTAAGGTGTCTGGCTTATGCATACTGCGGTGAAAGTGTTTAGAGTTAAAGGTTTCATGAAACTACGCGGCGGGGAGAAAATTCCCTTTAGCATCGAGACAACGGCTCTAACGCGCGATCACGCAGTGGAAAAAATACTTTATGAGTTAGGGTCGAGGCATAAGCTGAAAAGGAAACACATAGAAATAATAAGCGTCGATGAAATATCGCCCGACGAGGTCTCAAGGCAGGAAATAAGGGATTTGCTCGCAATAGATAAGCTTGTCGTATTTGAATAGGTGCTAGCATGTCTCGGTCAAGGGAAGCTTTAACATTCGAATATCAGCAGCTAGCAAGACTAGCTGCAGAATATCAACGTAGGATAGACCTTTTAAATGCCGCTCTAGAGGAAATATCTAATGCAAAGACGGCTGTAAGCGAACTTGAATCTTTACAAAGCGACGAAGAAATGCTAGTTCCTTTGGGCGCTGGCGTTATGGCAAGAGCTGCTTATCGCAGAGGAAGGCTCTTAGTTAACATAGGTAGTGGAGTAATTGTAGAAAAAGACTTTGATGAAGTCAAAAGCTTCCTAGAATCGAGGGAAAAAAGCGTGAGAGATACTATAAATAAGCTCTCATTAGAATACCAAAAAATCCTTAGTAGGCTTGCAGAAATAGAGAAACAATTGGGCTAACAGCATGACGAGACTTTTAAAGCTTTCAAAGGCTTTCCAAGCTTTCGTAGATAGGTTAGTATATTCTAGCTTCAGCGATAAAGACATAGAAGAAATAAGTGAAGACCTTTTACTTACGCTCGTTAGCTGCAATATAGCGTTCGAAGCAGCAGAAGCAATAATAGACGATATAAAAAAGAGGTTAAAAGAGCAAAGCGTAAAAAGGGGAACAGACAGGAGAAAAATCGTTAAGCAAGTTGTTAGAGAAGTTCTTTACGAGCTGCTGGAGTCCTCAGGCAAGGCGGATCTCTTAGAAATTATTAAATCCCGAAAAGAAACACAGCAGCCACTAGTCATATTATTTGTTGGCCCTAATGGGCACGGAAAAACCACGACCATAGCAAAAGTAGCTAAAATGTTGCGTGAAAAGGGATTCGTGCCTGTCATTGCGGCAGCAGACACTTTTAGGGCCGGCGCGATTGAGCAAATCGAAAAACACGCTACAAAATTAGGCATAAAAGTAATAAAACACAAGTATGGTGCAGACCCAGCAGCAGTAGCATACGATGCAGTAAGTTACGCGAAAAAGGGCAGAGCAGACGTTGTGCTTATAGATACTGCAGGGCGATTGCAAACAGACGCAAACCTAATGGAGGAAATGAAAAAAATAGCTAGAGTTGTAAAGCCAGACATTGTAATATTTGTCGGCGATGCATTAACTGGAAACGACGCCGTAGAACAAGCAAGAAAATTCGACGAGGCAGTAGGCATAGATGGAACTATACTGACAAAGACAGATGCAGACGAAAAGGGAGGAACAGCAATATCGCTCGTATATGCTCTGAGAAAACCAATATTCTATTTAGGAACAGGGCAGGGATACGGCGACCTCGAACTTTTCAGCCCAGAAAAAATAATTAACCAAATATTACCTCCCGAGGATCCCTAGATTTTAACTGGTCTATAGACAAAGCAATATTTAGAGTGCCTAAATAAAATAGAATGGTGTTAAAGGGCTTGCCTCGCCACCTGCTGTCTCTAATGGATTATAACGCTAAAGAAATAGAAGAAATTATACGGAACGCTAAACTTTTCAAAGAAAAAAGAAGAGAAAGAGCCGCAGAAAACGTTCTCAAGGGCAAATCCATTGCGCTGATATTCGAGAAGCCTTCTACGCGCACGAGAGCCTCAATGGGCGTAGCAGTTTACGAGCTAGGAGGGCAGCCCTTTTTCTATAACAAAACAGAACTTCAGCTCGGAAGAGGAGAGCCCATAAAGGATACCGTTAGAGTGCTATCTAGATATCATGACGCCATAGCTGCCAGGGTCTTAAAGCATGAGACGCTAATTGAAATGGCAAAGTATTCCTCGGTTCCCGTTATAAACATGCTAAGCAACTTGTACCATCCTCTTCAGGCATTAGCCGACTACTTGACAATACTGGAACACAAAGGAAAAATTAAAGGCGTAACCATTGCGTTTATTGGCGACGGAAAAGACAACGTATTTAACTCGCTTGCGATAGCTGGCGTAAAGCTAGGAGCAAAAATCATAGTAGCTTCGCCGCCAAGCTATCAGCCGGACCCCGGGTTCATCGAAGATTTAAAGAATGCTGGTTCTGGAACAATAACTGTAGTAGACGATCCACGAAAGGCTGTTAAAAATGCCGAGGTTATCTACACGGATGTGTTCGTCAGCATGGGTCAGGAAGAGGAGAGAGAAGAAAGGCTCAAAGCTTTTCTGCCTGAGTATCAAGTAAATAGGCAACTTTTATCATATACCACCAAAGATTATATTTTTATGCACTGCTTACCTGCTTTCAGGGGACAAGAAGTGACGGATGAAGTAATAGAAGATGTGGAGCATTCGGTAGTCTTTGAGCAAGCGGAAAATAGGCTTCACACTGCGAAGGCTGTTTTAGCCTATCTCTTAGGAGGTGAATAAGGTGGGCATAAAATCCTTTCTACGAGATACAGCGAGGGTAGTAAGGCTTACAAAAAAGCCAGAGAAGTCTCAATTTTTATTGACGCTTAGAGTTGTCGCTATAGGTCTAGGCATACTAGGAGCTGCGGGCTACACATTCCAGCTAATTGGAACCACTTTGCGAGGCGTTCATGCGCCTACAATACCCCGCGACATCGCGTTAGCTGTATTGGCAGCTATAGTAGCTGCAATCCTCGGAGTAGCATTATATTTGAGACGGAGGGCAACATAATGAGCGAAGACCTAGAGTCAAGACCGCTCTTTTATGCTGTTCGAACAACAGTTGGGCAAGAATATAACGTAGCTTCAACTCTAGACATAAGAGCTAGACGATATAATTTGCCTGTTCGCTCAATCCTCGTCATACCTGCGCTGAAAGGATTGGTAATAGTCGAGACTATTGGAATACAGGTGGTAACAAGGCTAGTAATCGGTGTTCGACACGCGAAAGGAGTAGTAAGGGGAGCAATGAGTTTCAAGGACTTAGAGAAGTTCGTCGTGCCAAAGCCTATGATAGAGGTAGTAAGCATCGGCGATATAGTCGAGATAACCTACGGTCCCCTTATGGGCATGAAAGGCAAAATCGTCCATATAGACAAAGCCAAAGGCGAAGTCAAAGTCGAAGTAGCAGAATCAGCCTATCCATTACCAATCACTATAAACGCTGAATACATTAAAATTTTGAGCAAGGGCGAAGAAAGTGAGACAGTATCTTAAGCTTTTAAAAGAATCTCGCGAACTAGAAATAATAGACGAGCCTTTAACTTTAAGAGAAGCAGTTTCATTAATTAAAAAGACAGACGAAAAAAACGCCGTACTCATAGAGAAGATTGAGGATTACGATTTTAGGCTGATTTCAAATATATTAACGAAAAGAAAGCATCTTCGTCTGGCTTTAAACGTCGAAAATGACGCTGAAGCTTACAAAAAATTAATAGAGGCATCTGAGAATCCTCAACCTCTAAAACTCGTAGAAAAGCCGCGCATGATAACGCTTCAAAGAAAGTTAGCTGCGCTTCCAGCTTTAAAATACTATTCTAAAGATGGTGGACCCTATATCACCACGGGCATATTCATTGCGAAGGATCCCGATACGAACGTCCAAAACGCCAGCATACATCGTTTAATGGTAGTTGATGAGTCCGTAGCGGCAGTACGAATAGTTCCCAGGCACCTCTATGCAATTCTCAAAAAATACGAAGAACGAGGGGAAGACGCTCCAATTGCAGTAGTAATCGGCGCGAACCCTGTCTACTACATAGCCGCGGCCCATTCGCCCCCCTACGGTGTTGATGAATTACAGGTTGCAAACGCTATAAAGAGTGGAAAACTATCTGCATATAAAGATCCCGACACAGGCCTAGTTATTCCAGCCGACGCAGAAGTTGTAATAAAAGGTAAGATAACGCTGAAAGAGCTTCTTGACGAAGGACCCTTTGTAGACATAACAGGCACGTACGACATTGTGCGTAAACAGCCCAAATTGATCGTAGAAAAAGTAGAAGCAAAGCCTGATGCCATATTTTATCAAATACTGCCAGCAGGCGCGGAGCACCGCCTGCTAATGGGATTTCCGAGGGAAGCCGCAATCTGGCGCGGAGTTAGCCAAGTAGTTCCTCGTGTGCATGGCGTCAGACTTACAAAAGGAGGCTGCGGTTGGCTTCACGCAGTCATATCAATAACAAAACAGAGGGAAGGAGATGCAAAAAACGCAATTCTAGCTGCTTTAGCAGCGCACCCCTCTCTAAAGCTCGCGATAGTTGTCGATGAAGACATCAACATCGATAACTTGCATGAAATTGAATGGGCTCTAGCAACACGGATGCAGCCAGACAGAGATATAATCATAATTCCGGGTGCTAGGGGCAGCAGCCTAGATCCTTCCGCGGACCAAAAAAACCTAA
>JAPDKD010000126.1 GCA_029258735.1 archaeon
CTCCCTCTCTCTCGTCTCTCTCTTCGCGGACATAATCTATGAGGGGGCGAGATCCATCGGAGGAGCATATCTAAACTTCTTAACGGCTCCAGCGATAGCCGTCAGCATTCTGGGACTTGGAGAATTTCTAAGCAATTTGATGAGATTTTTAGGCGGGGTCCTGGCGCAGAGAATGGCTTCAGGAAGGGCTTACTGGTCTCTGATATTCTTCGGCTACCTAGTAAACCTAGCAATACCTTGTTTGGCGTTCACAGGGGCTTGGGAGATCGCGATCATATTGTTCCTAATCGAGCGAATTGGAAAGGGATTAAGGGCCCCGGCTAGGGACGTGATTCTCTCAGAATTGACCGATGAAGCAAAGAGAGGTAGATGGTTCGGACTGCATGAACTGATGGATCAGATAGGGGCGATAGCTGGTCCAGCGATAATTGGTGCAGCAATATACGTGAGCAAGCCCTTAGAAGCCGGATATAGACTTGCGTTCAACCTCTTATGGATTCCAATAATCATGATGATAGTTATGCTCCTCTCCGCCTACGTGAATTATCCTAGGCCAAAGGCGGTAAGCGCCGCTACTGAAGAGAAGGGCTTGAAGGGACTTGATAAAAGATTTTGGAGTTATTTAATTGGCTCGATCTTCACCTTACTAGGATTCATCTATTGGGGAGTAATAGCATATTATGCTCAAGACGCCGTTAGGGCCGGAATTCTGATGGCCGAGGAAGTTCCAATACTATATCTAATCGCGATGGCCGTTGACGCGGTCATAGCTTTACCGATAGGCTTGCTCTATGATCGAGTTGGATTGAAGTCCGTGGTTCTGGCCCCATTAACAGCCATCTCAATAACCCCCGCATTATTCATGATTAAGGGCAGAATTGGATTATATCTAGCGTCTATTCCATGGGGATTAACCATGGGAATCATCGAGACTATCATGAGGGCGAGCGTCGCGGATATAGCTCCAATCGAGGTCAGATCTCTCGCATATGGAATCTATTCATCCTCGATAGGGTTCGCGTGGTTCACAGGATCGCTAATAATGGCATACATGTATCAAACCGGCCTCATAAACGCCATTATCATTCTAACGATAATATTAGAAGCCGCAGCGTTAACTACTTACGCCGCGACCTTGAGATAATTAGAGAGCTGAGACAATAGTTCAACATAATTCTAAGCATCTTGGGGGCGAACTCTGTTTAATAAAAATAGAAAATGAAAGATTATACCGATTCAAGGCATCTTCTCAATTATTTTTTCTACTTCCTCCGTTGGGAATGCCTTAAGCGTCATCGATTGAGGCGCCGCAGATAATTTAGGAGAATAAAATATAGTTTGATAGCCCGGCCCGGATTCGAACCGGGGTCCCCGGGGTTCTCCTCATTTCCCCTTGATCCAGAGCCCGGGATCCTTAGCCCTTTTTCTGACCAGGTTTGGCCGCTAGACTACCGGGCTTCAATCATGAGTCACCTTAAGGTAGCTTTATCCTTTTCGCAATCCATTTTAGTGGGGGTAAGAACTCGGATACTTGTGCTTAAGCATCTCTTAATTCTTCTCACAACCCTTACGGCAGGCTTCCTAGGCTCGATGCTGGGAGTTGGCGGGGGATTTCTAATGATCCCGATCTTCGTCCTCCTCCTAAAGATCCCCATGCATGAAGCTGTTGCTTTAAGCTTGGTGGCAATCTCCGGGACGGCGATCTCCTCATCAACTATCTACATCTCTAGGAGGCTTGTAGACTTTAAGACAGGAGTAATCCTTGAGTCCGTCACCATACTTGGAGCGATTATCGGTCCGAACATCGCCTTGAAGCTCAAGGCAGAGACTTTAGAATTAATCTTCGGATTAGTTCTCCTCTATGTAACTTATAGAATGTGGGTTAAACAGGAAAATGAAAAACGTGATGAAATAGCTGGAAGAGTGGGGCGCCTTAAGTGGATTGCATCACTTTTAGGGGCATTCTCCGCTGGATTGATAGCCGGCATGATCGGAATCGGCGGAGGAACATTAAAGGTTCCAATAATGTTTCTAATTCTAGGCGTTCCTATGAGAATCGCGGTAGCAACAAGTCAATTCATGATTTCCCTAACATCGGTAACATCTTCATCGATCTACATTTTGAATGGGCTCGTAAAACTGGACACGGGGCTCGTGGCGATAGCGGGATCAATAAGCGGAGCCCAGCTTGGAAGTAGAACAGGCTTAAGATTAAAGGCTCATCAGATCAGAAGACTGTTCTCTATAATCTTAGCATTCTTCTCGATAACCATGATCCTTAAATCAATTCATCTAATACCTTAGACATGATCTCAAGCTGATACTGCACGATTTCTTCCGAACAATCTCTGGAATTCTCTAGGTAATTCTCTAAAAGTATTTAGAACAAATTCTTCGCCACATCACAGATTGAAATGAATGACATGAACTTCAACAAATAATCTCTCAGTTCATCATCATATATTCTTAGAGCATTATTTTGCATTCAATTAAAGTTAACCATTAAAACCATTTGTTCAGCGACCTTAACCCGCATTGGGGAGATATAGATACATTCTGAGCTACGGGATAAGGGATTCATGGAAATATGCTAGGGATGGTTGGGGAATAGCGCTGCATAGGATCTGTTCTAGGACTGGAAGTTTTCCTCCCTCTCTTGCCCACTATTTCGTCATGAAATATTCTAGGATTGGAGACGTGGTTTTAGATCCATTCAGCGGTAAAGGAACAGCGCCTCTTGAAGCATGCCTTAATGGGAGGATCGGCGTCGGAAACGACCTGTCTCCAGAGGCATATGTCCTCACGAGAGCTAAGGTTAGACCTGTCCCAAAGAGAAGAGTTCTGGAATGGATAGATTACGCTGAGAGAAGACTTGATCCGTCGAGTTACGAGGTCTCGGAGGTCGATGATGATGTCAGGGCATTTTACAGCAACTATACTTTAAGGCAGATTCTTGCTGTTAGAGATCTAATAGATGAGATTGATGATGAAGACTTAGCGATTTTCATCAAGGCGATGATGCTCGGAATACTTCATGGCCCGACTAAGATCCATCTAAGCGTTAGATGTTCTCACTCGTTCTCGATGGCTCCCGGATACGTCAAGAGATATGTTAAGGAGAATGGTGTTAAGAAGCCGAAGAGAGACGTCTTGAAATGTTTGAGAATCAAGGCTGAGAGGGTGTTTAAAGATGGAATTCCATCCGTCAAAGGATTCGCATACATGAATGATGCGAGGAGTCTGCCGATAGAGGATGAGAGCGTAGATCTCGTGGTAACCTCTCCGCCATATTTCAATATGCAGACTTTATGAAAATATTCTAATTTAGAAGATTATCTCTTGCTTATACAAATTCGAAAAAACTCAAGAAACAAGCCTCAAAAAACCGATTTTTCAGAATAGGTATTGGAGTGCCGTCTAAAACCTCGAAATTTCCGCTCCACAAATTTCTACGAGGTGATTTTGAAAACAATTTTTCTCCTCATTAGACCTAGATCCCCCAAAGCCTAAAACTTGATTTCAGCCCTACTTTTCACCTCTAAGAAAAGAGGGGGAGAAAAGAAGCCTCTATCCTATTATATCCAATTCAGATACTACTCAATAACCCTTCTAAATCGCCTCCACAAACTTCCACAAACCGAAATTCGGGGAGATAGAGACGTTGAAAAAGAGTTTGTGGAGGCTCAGAGAGGCGAAATAATCTCCCTGAATTCCCGCTCCACAAACCTCCACAAACCTGTTTTCCTACCGCTTACCCACTACTGAGTCTCAACTTCCTCTTCCCCCAATATCTGCCTCAACGCATATCTCAGCATTCCAAGATACTCTCTAAGCTCCTCGGCAAACGCCTTCTCATCAAGCTTATACTCATCCGCATGAATCAGAAACGGCTCGATAAGTCCAGCCAAAGCCTCACCGACAACCTTACCCTTCCTAAGCTCGGCGACAATTCTCTCACATCTCCTAAGGCATTCAGGAACATCTCTTGTCTCCACAATCTTTATGGCCTCATCCACTTCCTCAGCAATCTTCCTAAAGTCAATCATCTCTCAATAGAAAATATCCGAAGCCCCTATTTAATCAATCTTCAACCCCTAACACCTACAACAGCACTCCGCATAGGACATAAAGAGCTGATGTCTGGTGGCCTATGCCTACACGGCTTAAACTCAGGCTCAACTCCAGCCCACTCATAATGAAACCTCTTCCACTCCTCTTCGGCTTTCTTCAGGCACTCCTCAAGCGATCCCGTAAATATCACTTCATCATAGTCGTCGGTATAATAATGCCTGTATAACTCGAATCGCCCTGTCTTGAGATTCTTCCTCAAGGATAGCCTATGGTTATGAATCTCGCTCCAATAATCCCTCGGAATCCAAGAATAGAAATCAACTTCGACCAAAGAATATTGAGGATTCTTCGGATCAGGTCTATCAAACTCGTATTCGCATACTATCATCTTGCTCTCACCTCTTCTCAGCATTCCAGAAAATCGGTAAGGGTAGTAGGTCTGTTCTGCTGATAGCATTTAGGATTCAGTAGCCCCTTCTCTTTACAGTATTCGTATGGATCAACCCCGTCCTTGGCCTCTAAGTAGAAGCTGTTTCCATGTCTCTCGGTATCAGGCCAAATCCACCACCAATATCTATTACATTTATGACACCAGAGCTTCTCAGCTCCGCCGAGGCTCCAAGCAACGCTATAACCGATCCTCTCCAGCTCCTCGCCACATACAGGACACTTGAACGGCGTCGCCAAACCCCTTTCACCTGAATAGGACTCGCTTGAGAGTATAGCCTCTATCCACGAGCATATCAGCCATACAGTTTCCACAGAGCCATATACCATTCACCACTAGATTCTTGGCCTCATCCTCATCTGAAGCCACGACATAAGCCGATGAAACACGCCACCTACAATGCGGACACCTATCATCAACCCCAAACCGATAAACCTTCAACCCCTCATCTCCTCTCTCACGCCTATAATGAACTATCACCTCGCTCCCACTCTCGCCGAAGCCATAAACAACATAACCAATCTTGGTTAGCCTCTCATGAATCATATTCATCTTCGACCTACTCTGAGCAGGTAGATACCCATAGAACTCTATCTTATCATCCCTGAACCAAGGCTCATACTCATAGACCTCTCCAACCATAATATCCTTAACACCTTTGATCCTCACGAACACCTTCTCAGGACTTCTACACTCAACCTCTCCGAGCCACTCATCAAACCTTAAAACCTTCCTCTCAACCTCAGAACTCATCCCTCTAAATCACCCCCACAACCCTATCTCCCTCTAAGACCACGATCTCCTTAGTCCAAATATTCCTGACAAGGCTTCTAGTCTCCCTCATATCCTCGCTTAGGTAAGCCGAGTCCCCATACTCGTTGTAAGCCCTAATCGTAAAGCTCCTCGACACGGGATCATAGACAACCGTAACGGCGTCACATCCGCCGAAGCTCGGCTTAAACCTCTTCTCAAGCCTTAGAATCCTCTCATAACATTCCTCGCAAACCCTCTCATACACCTTGAGACCATGACCCTTAACAAACAAACCATCTATACCCCTTGGAAGAGGCTTCTCAGCAAGCCTGCCACAAACACATACATACTTCTGGCTCATCTCACAGTTGCGATTAGCTTTAGGGGAATTTAACCCGTCTAGGACTCCTCAACCTCATGCCTCAAGCTTTTGCACCCAATTTTTATTACCGTCATACCCCCATTAGAGGGTTAGGAGGAATGATCCCAGAATATGAGAGGAAAGAAGCGGAGATGCTAGAAAGAGCATTATCATGGCTGGAGAGGCTAGGCGGAATAGAGGCGGTGCTGGGCGAGAGGATCAAGCTCAGTAGGCATGACCGCAACTTACCACCAGAAGAGCTCGCTAGAAGGCTGATCCTAGGACTCTACCAATACATTACGTCAAATCCAAATGGGGACTTAACGACAAATAGACTCTCAAGGTTCTTCGATATAGGAGACAACAGACGCCTCACCACCCTAATAAGAATCGCATTCCCAGACCACATCCCACCCCCTTCGAGGAGGATACCTGGATCGGTCATAAACATATTGAGGAGGGAGGCGGGGATGGACAACTCATACATAGAGGAAGTAACCCACAAATATCCGGGGCTTAAGATAGGCTGTCGAGACATAACGAGTGAAATAAGGATACCGCCGAGGATCGACGGAGAGGTGGCGAGATCCGCAGGTTGGATCAGCACGGCAAGATACTCGAGAGACTATGAGAGGATCGAAGCAGGGGAGGGCGTGGAGAGGGTATATACTCGAAGACAAGCCTATGTGCTAACATTTAGGGGGAAGGATCTACCATTCCTAGAGCTTGAGTTCATCCCATTCTTCGAGGAATACTTCAACTACTCCCCATACGTGGGCACACGCATCTGCGAGGGATTTGGGCGAAAGCTCCGGGACATAACAAGCGTCATCTCGCAAAGGGCTATAATGAGCTTCTACAGGGACGTGTTGGGGGTTAAGGAGGAGAGGGAGGAGAGAACGATACTCTTCAAAGGCGAGCTTAAGAGATACTTCATAGCAGGACTAATCGATATGTGGGGATACATCTCCTCCTGTAGCGGGGGACCATACATCAAGCTCTACATACCCCCCGAGTTTAGGAAGATGGCCGGGGAGCTGGCCGAGGAGCTTGACCGAGGCTTGACTACCTACTCCAACTACTTCGTCATACATCTCGGATGGGGGCGGAGGCTGGTCGAGGCAATTGAGAAATATCCTATCTCAAACCCCTACCTCCTATACCCGATCCTATGGTGGAAGGAGACAGGAGAACTCAGGAAATGGCCTCTATAACCCTCACATATAGCCTATTGGTTTTGAGTCAAAAGACAATCGATCTTATAAGCGTTAACCAGACTAAACCTTGACTAACATCACCTACCCTTGAAGATATAGGAGAGTTAAGGGCTGGAAAGCCGAAGCTCCAGCCAATCCCCACAGCATATAACCTTTTATTGACTAAGCCTTGACTAACCTTTACCAAAACAGGCTACCATCCCTAGTATCCGCCTAAAGCTTCACACGTGGTCGGGTGGCCTCAAAAATAAGGCATGAATCTAGGGGTTAGGAAGGTGACTTGACCGCTCCGGTAATGGCCTGAATACTCACGCCTTCTTGAGACCTACCGTGAAGCGGTATTCCCACGGCGCATTCTTATCCGTGTAAACTATGATCAGGTAGTCGCCTGGCTCCAAATCAAGTAGTTTCCCATCGAAGCTCCCCCTATTCCAGAGGATGAGCTCCGCACCCCTCTCCTCATACTCTATAGGCGCAAGCCCGCTCTCCCTAGGCGTCTCCGGCCCAAGCCTATACAGCCAGAAAGTCTCCATACCGCCACCCATATAGGCTATAACATGAGTAGGCTCCTCAACCCTGAAGAACCAGTAGTATCTATGGATCACACCCGGCTCCGCATAAACCTTCTCATAGAAGATGTGCTGAGCCCTCCTAGCCTGCTCATGATAATATGCCGAGAGGTTCACGAACACGGTCAACCCGATAAAACTTCCCACGAAGACTATTAGGAGAATGAACCACCAACGCTTCCAGATAGGTGGCTTCCCGCTCATCAAATATCACCTTTTCTAAAGGGGAATATAAGCCCTTACGGCTGGTTAACCCGTTCTCCAAGCAGGCCACCAAGCCTAATATGCGTCTAAGCCTCTCGCGTAGTTGGGGGTGTTTGGGCTTCGTGGCCGCCAAAGTGGTTAAGAAAGGCGATAGGTGGGAGGTCTTGGTAGACGGATTAGCCTATGACAGCTTCGAAGATGAGTCGGAGGCTAAAAAGGTTGCTAAGCTCCTAGAGAAGGCTGAGAAAACCATAGAGGAGATAAGGGAGCAAGCCGAAGACATACTCAACAAACTAACCCATGAAGAACGTAGATTCCTCTACGAATACACCAACGGCTCGATAGAGATAGAGGTGATACCATGAAGGACATAAGACAGATGTCCGATCAGGAGCTAATCAACCTATATCAAAGCCTCTACGAGGGAGTCTATGTCTTCGAATGCTATGGGCCGAGAGACTACCAATTAATGCTGGCCGCAGAAGAAGAACTCAGGAGAAGGGGTTACAAGATCGTAAGAAGGGTTGAGGTCGTCAAACAGGAAAAATTCGAGGAGGTGATAGGATAGATGGTGAAGGCAGAGAAATGCCCATATAGCAACGAGTGCGACGCCTTCCGATGCATACATAAGGGTGGGGACCTTCATCCAAGCTGGATAACTCCATGTAGGTTGCGTGAGACATTAAATAAATGTAGTGGGAGGTTGAAGAGCAGATGCCCGAACCCCTAACAATCACGAGGCTTGAAGAGATCCTAAAATCCCTTGGATTCCACGAGGCAAGAGAATACGTGAGCTTCCCCATAGTCCCAGGAGCAGACGGGGCAGATACCTTCTGGACAAGGGGCTCAGACCTACTCCAAGTAAGCTGGAGCACCGGAGAAATAGAGCCACCGCCAGAATACATCCTAAGATACGCCAAACAATATAAGCCCAAACATCCCCCAGACCTAGAAGAAAAAGGAGACCTACTAACAGAAGAAATCCTAACAGACTTCCTCAAGAAAGCTGGAGTGATATAGCTTACTGAGGTAGTTGTTTGAAACCGAATCAGAAATAGTAGAGGGTTTCTACGTCTCCGAGCTTGTGGAAGTATTTAAGAAGCTCGTAATAAACGATCTCGGTTTCTGTGTTGATGTCTGGTATTGTTCGCTGGAGTTCCCTTAGAATGGGGATAGCAGGCTTAAGCCATAGACGCACCTCTCCACCCTTCTCAGGAGCTAGACATAGAGTAAGAGCGTTTGGACGACTTCCGAGAATCTCTAACAAATCTGAAGCCTCATATCTCACTCCAGTAATCGACTCGTATAGCTTCTCAAGAGAAGAATCAATCAACTTTTTAAGCCGTAGCCCCTCATGTATAATGTCGCGGTAATTCTTCCATGTAACAACGGTGTCACATATAATTCGTGCGTCGTCATCTAGGTTTAGCACATCCCATTCCTCACCGATTCGACCTATGGCTTCACCAACCTTCATATTTTTAACCTCATCAACTAGCCTCATGAACCTCTCGTTTCTCAACTCCGCTCTCTCTTTTTCTAGTTGTTCTAGAAGCCTTTTCCATCCGACAACCGGAGAATGTCTGGTCCAACCTATCTTCCTCGCATAAGAATATAATGATGGTCCTTTCTTTACTCCATCTTGCTCCTTCTGCGTCGGAGCTGGTTGAAGCTCGAATAAGCGAACACCCTCCTCATATATGCGGAACCAGCACCCTTCAAATTTAATATTCCAAGCCGCGACGTGGTTGATAACTCCTTTTAGCAACCATTTCAGGAACTCATATACCCAAGGCTCTTCTCCTTCAACCCTAATCCTGATGTAGCTCCATCCATAACCGATCCCAATTAAGGTGACGGGTATGAAATCGAGCCAATCCATGCTCCCCTCTTCGAGAATTCGATAAGTTTCAATATCTACAACTGCAAAACCTCTAGGAAGTTTGAAAGTTCCTATGTTATGAAGAAATAAGGGGAGGACGGCGATGGTGATCATCACCATACTTAACCCTCCAAACCGAACGATGTTTTGCCTAAATATAAGTGTATGAGACCATCTTTGACCATTTTCCGGAGTTAGTTTGGAAACCCTTAAGTTATCAGTGATTTATTGGATAGTTGAAGATGATCAAGGGGGTTCTGGATTGGGCTAGGAGGAAGATCTTCTCCACAACCTTCCTGAAATTCGGGATGGTGGGAGCCAGCGGCGTTGTAGTCAACTACGGTATCGCATATCTGGGGTATATCACCGGCCTAAGCGATATTATCTCCCTCGCAATAGGCGTCGGCACGCTGACAAACTACTTCACGAGCGACCTACTCGTATGGCCTGATAATTCTACCCTGAAATTTGTAAGGACCAAAGCGGGTCATGATCAAATATTGGAGCACTTCCTTTTTCGAATATTATTATTTTTTCCCTAGATAGACCATGATTTCTATGTTTATGTTGTGCTAAATATTTGTTCTGTGATTTGATGTCGTCATCTACCAACATCTTCACGTTAAATCCGATACTTTCCCCAACTTCTGAAACAGCATCTACAAGCGACCTTTCTTTACCATTTTTCACTCTCGCTTTCATGTCTCCAAGGACTACTACACATGCCTTGTTCTGTTTAAGAACTCGATAAAATTCCCCTAAGAAATCTTTCATATGGTTTAGATATATACTGAGAGATGACGTTTGAGCCAATTTCTTTTCAACATCTTTGTAATCATGGTTTAGAAACCATAAACGAAGCCAATTGTCCCATGCAGTTGTCAGGACGTTTAGGTATGGTGGTGAAGTAATAATTAGGTCTACGCTGTCGTCATCAAGCGGAAGCTTTTTAGCGTCATTGTTGAAGGCCAAGCCTCTTACGGGAGGAATGCCTTCAGCCAGAACTCTAAGAGCCTTCTTTACAAGACACTCAAAAACATCTCTCTTAGGCTTTTTCAGTTTATTCTTCCTCACGTATTTTTTAATATAGTTGGGTGACATAGAAAATGAATGTGAGCATTTAACACTGAGGTGGTATTCACACGGACCATGTAGGATTCCTAACATTAAACCTTTAATGAATGTTGAAATATTATCAAATTTGTCGAGGAGGTATCTCCTAACAAGAAGAATTTGTTTTAATGTTTCCTTATGGTAGAATACTTTAACTTCATCGGGAACTTCGTCGAGATCGATGTGGATCGCGGATCTTTTAATTGAAGCACGCGCGACTCTAATCCATTCATAGATTTCACTTAAGGTTGCAGGTCTGACTTTAGCATGTGTGACAACGAATGCATCTGGTGCAAGGTCATTACCAATACCGATCCTTCCGGTTAAGCAGGCCTCAAGTGGAGCTGTGCCTTTACCACTAAAAGGATCAAGAATAACATCTCCAGGTCTTGAGAATTTAATAATGAACCAATGTGCCAAAGCTGGAGGGAAAGATCCTATTCTGGAGACCATCTTATGTAGCGGATGTCCCCATCTGGTCGGCGCGGTCTTCCATGAATCTTTAATATTATAACTTGATATTATTAAAGAATTTGTAATTGTCATTTTGGGTCGATGCGACCGCTCAGCGGAATGAGATTTAAGAAATGATATTCACGGAATCCGGTTTATCTAACAGGTGATTATCAAATTGTTACCCTAAGAATATACGTAAAACAGGAAAGGAAAAAGAAGGGAAGGGGAGGGGTTACATGGTAGCGAGCCGTTTTAACTCATTGTATACGATGACTGGAACTGATGAGGTTCCTTTCCTATACCTGTATACCATTTTTGGATGCACTTTTAAGGCAATAGCGACATTTTTCCAACTTTTTACTTTGTCTCTCGCCTTTTCGAATAGATCGACGATATCTTTGGATGTCGGCACTCTGTCTCCGGGGATCTTCATACCAGGTCTCCTGATTCCCATTTTCGATGACGGGTACTTTACTACATTAACTTTCATCTCGTTAAGGTTGATCACTCCAAGCCTCTGTAGCCTTCTGATACCTTCTTTTTGACCTATGCTTAAAATCCATGTCGCTGTGATGCTATTTTTATTGATGTTGATCCTTTCAAACCTCAATATATGATCTATCTCTAAATGCATCAAGATTCTACTGATGTCGTCTAAAACGTTACACCTACTCCTTGTCTCGATCTTTTTTATCAATTTGATGGGAAGGTTATGTTTGTAGATGTAGTTCATGTCTTTAGTGTTTTTATGACAATCAACGTTGAGAAGAGTGGCAACCTCCTCCTTAATCCTTTCTGGGACGCTAGTATTCATGTCGATCTCCAAATTCAAGTCCTCGGTCCCCTCGTATTGATAAAGATACCCTTCATCCTTGAAGATCGCTTTGAGAAATCCTATCATATTATCGTCAGAGTTGTAAATGAATGGTGGAATTCTTGGATTAGTGACTGTTTTCCGTCCTGGTGGTAAAAAGCAATGAATTATATGCCCCACTCTATGTCTTGAGCACACTTCAATGTTTTTTGCCCTTGGATATATTTTCGGCTCAAATCCAAAGAGACTTTTATGTAGGTTCGCGAAATGTCGAGCATCTTCAGCTTTATCTAAGCCAGGTGTATACCTTACTGAATAGTAGCGCCGTTTCATATGATATTTTTCATCATAGTAGTCGAAGAACTCGAATGAGCCATCACCAACTATATGACCGATTAGTTCTGAGAAGAGATTCTGTAGCTTCAGCCTTTCAAGGAAGATCTTCGTTAACGTTGCAATAACCCATTCGATAGTATCTCGTCTACATCTAAGATGTTTGAGTTTTCTTGGAAGAATTTTGATCAGACATTCAGTGCAATATGGTTCTACAAGAGAAACAATGGGTTTTTGGCGACATAGCAAACACCTCGTTTTGTGGTAAGGTGAAAATTGTTCAAACATCTATCATCACCTCTCCATTACGTCATAGGCTTCCTGCCTGCCCCACCAGTCTATAGCCTCTTCCAGAACTTGGTTGATTTCATGCTTCAGCCTCTCAGCCAGCGGATCTCCAAGCCATCTCGCATAGTATCTGCAGAATTCAAAGACTTCGCTCTTGAGCTTGCCGTAGTCCATCAGCTTAACCCTGAAATCAGTCTTCGGATCGGTTAGTAAATCTAGGAAGCCATCAACGCAATCAATGAGATGCTTGAGGTCGCTTAAGCCACCCGGTCCAAGCTCCGCGAAGGCATCGCTGTATCGATCTTCTATATCCTTCAACAACTTCCTGAAATCCCCTCCCCCAAAGACGGTTGGAGGAACAGATTTCTCGAACACGGTTTCCACCCCCTGGGCTCGACGGCATTCAGCGAACCCCCCTTGAGGGCTCGGCCCAGCCTCAGAGGAGGCGGAAGGCTCTCGGCGAGCATGGGCTACTAACCCCATCCCGCAGCCGGCCACACTAGAATAACGGCCGGCCTCTTGGAATGGGGCGTTCGCCCAGACCCCCGAGGAGCTCCGCCCGCCTACTGAGGCAGGCTTCACAGCCCTTCGGGGAGCCCGCTCGCCGAGGCCCCATCCATCCTCCTCCGAGGCCTCCAGCCTCTTCGGCCGGAGTTCCGCCGAGCCCAGAAAAAATGGGGGGTGTTAGGGTTTAATCGGCGTCGGCTAGCGGTTTACAGGAATGATAGGAGTACCGGTATGACCACGTGCATCACTAGGAGGCCGACGCCTCCGCCGATCACCAGCCTTATACCATAGAACTCTTGCCTCAAGCCGGCGGCTAGGACGACTCCGATGATTATCATTCCAGCGCAGATCACATCGATTATCGGAGTCAGGAAGTTGACGACCTCGATGATTATCTGCTTAGCGGCGTTGGCGAACTGATCCGCGATAGGCGATGGAATGTACTCGGCGCTGACAGGCGTCACGTTGCCGACGGCGACCACAACGATGACGAAAACCGCTAAAACAACCTTCTTCATACAGGTTGCCTGCATTTCGGGGAGTCACCTCCCAGCCGGGAATTAGGCCCCCAACCCTTTTTACCCTCCAAAGATAAGAAGGCTCGTGGCCTGCTAGGGTTGAGAACCTCCTTACCCGGCCAACCTAGATATCTGGCCGGGGAGGCTTTCTCTCAGCCTCGACGAATAATATAGACCGAGTAAGGAGGTCTTCAACCCTAGTGGAGGGTAAAAAAGAGGGAGGTTGAGCGACTCCCGGCTGGGAGCCGCCGTTGCCGTCGCTGTTAAGCTATTATACAGCTGCTCCATCCGCAGTCCATGCAGGTAACGCATCTACCCTCTCTCCGCAGGTTCGGGCTACCACATTCTGGACATCTCTCATACCTCATACACGTCACCTCACGTGATGTAACTTGGATTGCCTACTTTCTTCGGCGGCCTATAGTCCAGCGGGTTCTTGATCCATCGCGGACAATGTTTTCCGTTCTCGACACATAGTCCGAGGGTCTTCATCTTACTGCATGAAGGCGGCCTATACTTGGTTCTGCCCCCTCTAAGCCCTGCGATATGCTCGACTTGGTATCTAGCGATTCTCTCATCGTAGTCGCTTCTATGGCTGAACAGTTTCAAAACGTCTTCAATGCCTCTACCCGTGTTCAGGAGATATGTTGCTATGGCGAAGTTCTCGAAGTGGCTCACGTCCTCGCTCCTCAAGATCCTCTCCTGAATTAGCTTCATACACGGCGGCATATCAGCTGGAATCGTCGTTATCTCCTTCCTAAGCCTTGACACTACTTCTCCAAGTCTTGGCCTAATCTTCTCAGCAGCATCCCTGATCTTCGGAGGAATAACCCTCCTATTGGCGGCCGTCCTCAAAACCGTGTTCTTGAGGATCATCTGGACATAGGCTCTGACGATTCTAGCCAGCTCCGCTGGGCTAAGGTAGATGAAGCCTCTTCGGACAACCCTGTTTATCAGCTTCCACCTCGGATCCGTGTTCAGCCTAGCCTCGGTCGTGGTTCTGATGTATTCCTTGAGCTGAATCCTGTAGTCTCCGTATTTAGCGGAGCTCTTGATCTCAGGGTCCTCGGATCCGGGGACATATTCAACTGTCTTCAAGCACTTCTTAGCAACGAACTCTAAGACTTCAGGCTCGTCCACCATTAGGAGCTTCTCGATCCTTCTTGCCTCGGCGAGGGCGTATCTGCTCGCCAGCCATCTATCATAGATCCACGCCACGATCCCGGTTGCGGTCGGATAGCTCAGGAACTCGGTCAGGGGATCATCCAACTTGGCTGAGACTATGCCTCTCTCAGCGGCTTCCAAGACTCGTTCACAAGCCCTTTCATACACCTTTTCATCGAGTTCGTCGAAGCTGAATGCTTGGGCGATATTCTTTGCCTCTGGTAGCGGAGGATACTTCGCTATCAACATCAAGTCTACGACGACTTTCTTTCTTGGCCTCTCAGGAGGCTTCTCAACCTCAGCCTCAATCGCCTCTTCAAGCTTCTTGGCCTCGACTGCCGGTAATCCGAGTTCGGCTGAAAGCTCCCTCACAAGCCTAAGCCTCAATTCTCTCGGAAGTTCCTCAGCCTGCTTCCTCAGATAATCCAATAACTCATTGAAGTATCGCTCTTCATCATATTGCTTCTCTCTGACTTCTTCCTTCTCCCACTTATACTGCGGATACGCTTCTTTGAATCGCTGTAATATCTCTGAATACTCCAGCTTAGGATCATAGTGGCTAACCCAGTCAATGGACTCAGGATCGGCGTCAGGATTATTCTTGACAAACCTCTGGATGAGCCCCTGAACCTCGATATAGTTTGGCGGTTTTCCACGGTATTCCTCGATCTGCTCACATATCCTCGAAATATAGGATTTCAGCCAATACTTATCGCGCTTAGGCAATGCTCCTCACCTCTCCGAAGGTTATCGGCAGGTCTTCCAGCCTGATCGTCGAAGCAATTCGCTCGGCGAACCAGCGTGGCAGAAGCCTCCTCAGCGGCCTATACCTGTCATCGACTAGGAAGACCACAGCCCTGTCTTCTGGCCCCCTGATGGCTCTGCCCGCGGCCTGGATGGCAGACCAGACCGCTGGAACTATCTGGCCGTATATCCTTGCCTTCCTCTCGTCTCCCAGAACCTCTGATAACCGCTTGATCAATGCCTGCTGCTTGGCGGTCGGAGGGCTGAACGGTATCCCGAGGCAGATCACGAGGTTAGCGGACAGGTCTACTCCTTCGGCCAACCTTCCGTTGAAGACGCTTAGGATGACGCGCTTGTGGTCTTCTTCATAGTCCCTGATAATCTCCTCGACCTCTTCTTGGGTTAGGCCTGGAGTCTCCGCGATTATGGCATCTTTCCTCGAAGCCTTGGCGAGAGCCTTCTGCAACAGCTCATGGCTCGGGAAGAAGACCAGAGACTTCTTCCCAGTCTTGGCCGCTAGATCTACCGCCCAAGCCATATCATTGATCAGCGTCTCGTCTCTCCGCTCGAACTTGGTGGTTAATCCGCGGACTACGTAGGCTGTTAGATTATCCTCCTCGAAGGGCCATCCAGCTCTCAACAGGGTGACTTCTCTACCGAGGAACGACTCTAGTAAT
The DNA here is from genome assembly GCA_029258735.1 of archaeon. Lineage (GTDB taxonomy): Archaea > Thermoproteota > Thermoprotei > Thermofilales > JAPDKD01 > JAPDKD01. Next base: position 16,120 of record JAPDKD010000126.1, read on the forward strand.
TCCCCGCTTACCGTAGCGCTCATCGTCACGGTGGCAGCCCATCCACCGTAGATCGTCCTCAGAGATTCTACGGGATCTGCCGGCGCCTCAAGCCTAAGCCTGTTACCTTCTTTCACCAGTATCGGCTTATTATTCTTCAAAGAGGTCTTGAAGTCCGCCAACGATAAGACGTAGCTCGCTGGAACGTAGTTTTCTCGGAGCTTGGCCTCCTGGATCTCGTCTCCCGCAAGGGCTAAATCGCTGACATCCGGTAGCAGGTCTTCAACCTCTACCTCCCCGTCCTCAGATAATATTCCACGATATTTCTCAACGGCTTCCTCAAGCTCTTCTCCGAGCTCCCTGAACCCATATTTCTTGGCCTCTTTGCCAGCTCTCTTAACCGTCCTCAATGAGATGGAGTCCTTCACCATGCTTAAGGCGCCCTTGACGACATGCTGACCCTCGTCCAACACCAGTATCGTCTTCTCGCGTCTAGCCCTCCACTTCGCCAACAGCCATCCAATGGCCCTCAGCTGCATATGGGTGGCCGCGACAATCCTCGTAGCGTATAGCGATGCTATCAGACAATCATGTGGACACGCCTGAATCCTTCTACCTATCTCCCTGACTTCTTTGGCTGTTACCGGCGGCCTAACAGCCCTCGGAAATCCGGGCCAGTATGGGCATCTTCCAGCTCTCCTGACAGCTCTACATGCGGCGTTGAATCGGCGTAGATCTATCTTCGAAACGGTCTCGTGGATGCATACCATTCTCCTGCCGTAGATCGGGAGACATCTAAGCTCCTTTGAGACGTGGCTGACCTGAGAGCCTGTCCTCGTAAGCCATAGAACTCTCAAGCCATTGTCGGCGGCGTAGGCCATCACGCCGGCTCCAACCGAGGCCGTCTTACCTAAGCCCGTTGGAGCCTCGACGACCAAGTCCCTGCATCCGGCGCTTAAGGCGTCGTATACGTTGTTCGCTAGGCTCGCCTGATATTTTCTGACGCTGGCGTGCGGGAAGTATTCCTTGACCCTCTTATCCATCACAGCATAGGCTTCAAGGTCTATCGCCCTAACCTTCCCCGACCGCTAGGCGCGAGGATGAAGAGCCCCCACCCCCGGAAAATAGATGTGGAATGCGCGCCTAGCGATCTATGGGGGTCACCTCCATATTTATCCAAGGTTTCATTCATGTAATCGTCTATGGTCATCTGCCTGTTGGCCATCACCTCCCTTCTAACCGCGTCCTTCAGCTTGTCCCTGAGCTTCTTCACGTCGTGCTTTCCGGCCACGACTCCCCTGAGCGGGAGCCCTGCCTCGTCAATTGCTTCTTGTATCGCTGATGAGACTCCCCAGATCAGCTTGGCTACCGCTTCGAAGCTTTCAGCCATCTTTTTCTCGTCCATGGTCTCGTAGTATCCGGCTTCGTCGTGGACGTAGAAGTTCCACCAAGGCAATTTCTCAAGCCTCTTCAGGACTCTGCATATCCACTTGTGGTATCTCGTGTTGGGCTCGACTTCTTCGGCGGTGAAGGGCTGGGTCTTCGTGAAGCCCGTGCAGACATAGTATTTTCCGAGCTTCCAGAAGAACGGGTTGAACGACTCGGCGGTGTCGCAGTAGACCACTATGCCTTCGCCCTCGATAGGCTTGCCCTTGAACCCGTTTCTATCCGCGATCTCCTTCCACATGAAGAATGGCGTCCCATACCTGTCTCCCTCAAGCCAGGTAAACGGCGGCTTCTCCGGAACATCGTCGAACCTCTCCTCGGCGTAGCCTCCCCAAGCCTCCCTAAGCCATTCCGCAGCGGACTCGCGCCCCCCGATCATAGGGGAGACATCCATGAAGACTATACCCTCGTCCTTGAACTCCGCATACCTGTATCCAGCCTTCTCGGCCTCCTCTCTGACTATCTTCAAGGCGGCGATAACCGTTCTCGGATCGTCGGCTATCATCCTATAATGTATCGTGACCCCCATCACTCCTCACCTCTGTGAACCTTCTTGTAGTGCAGCTTCAGGAGGTTCAAGTCGCCCTCGAAGAGGCCGCATTCTGGGCAGGCGTATCCTTGCCACGTTTTCGGAACATCTCCGAGCTCGTTAACGAATTCTCTCTCCCATCCAGCCTTCTCCGGATGCTTCTCGGTGAAGTGCTTGATCGCGTTGGCAAGCCTATCGAACTCTTCTCCACATGCTGGACAAGGCCATTTTCCATCTTCTTCAATGAACCACGTCGTTAGCTCGTTGACCCAAGCGATCTTAGGCGGCTTCTCCAAGAGCTCGAGCGAGTGCTTTACTCTAATGGTCGCCACCTGATTGGTTAGCAGATCTCTCCGCGTAATCGACGGCCTAGCCTTCAGGTAGAACTCCTCGTATTTGTCTAGGCATTTCTCGCATAGCCGTATCTCCATCCCGGCGACAGGATATCTTCCAATGGCCTCGCCGCCACAATACTCGCATACGCCAGCAGGCTCAGGCTTCTCCTTTGCTTCCTCGGTCTCACCCTCTTTTCTTGGAACTTTACACGGCTTCTCCTTCAGCTTATTCAGCTCCGTCAGCGGTGCTTCAGCGCCGCATAACAGGCATTTGACCCATGTAACCGGCTGGCCTTCGACGACGACCTCTTGGACCACGTGGTCCCCGATCCTGTATGTTCTCGGCCTCTCCTCAACCACCTTAACGGGCTCAGGCGGCTTAGCCTCCTCGACTTCCTCAACCTCCTCTTCCTCCAGCCTCAGTGGCCGCCTTTCTTCAGCCTCTTCCTCGAGTTCTTCAACCTCAGGCTCCTCTATGGCCTCTTCCCCGCCTTCAGGCTTGTGAACCGGCTTCTCGATAACTTCCTCAGCCTCGGTCTCGGTCTCAACGCTCTCCCTCGGCATCTCCTCACTCTCTTCTTCCTCTAGCTTCAGCGGGCCGGATCTGCCCGGCGGAGCCGTGAAGCGCCTCGGGGCAGCCTCATCGGCGCCCCCTCCCCCCTCTCCTCCCTCCACCCTTCTAACCCCCTCACCCTAGGCTAGGGGAACCCTAGAGCGAGGGGTGAGGTGGTGACGGGCTCCGTCGCTGGGCTCCGGCACTTCGGCTTCGGCCTCCTCGACCGGTTCATCGGGCTTGATGACTTCCTCTGCCTGCTCTGCTCCGAGGTCTATCACTCTAAGGTATGGCTTTGGAAGTCCTCTAATGTGTAGCCTGCCGTTATGGTAGATATAGGTTCTAGGCCTGCTCGCGGTCTTTATCAGCTTCTTTACGTCCGCGTACCTGTATAGGGTCAGCATGTCAAGGATGACTTCGGGAAGCGCTTGGTAGCCTATCGAGATGACGGCCGCCACGTCTCTGCTCACGTGGAGCGGTAGCTGATATGGGTCTGGTGAGATCAAGAGGCATCCATAGCCGTATGCCCTGAGTTCGTTGACTATTCGCTCGCCTATCGAAGGCGGCTGCTCAAGTCTCCTCGGCCTAACGTAGTTCTGGGACTCCTCGGCGACTATCATCTTCCTGAGCTGAAGCGTCGTCCCCTTTGCCCTCGCCTCGTTATACAGTCTCCATAAGACGATCTCCGCGTATAGGGCTCTAAGCTGGTGGGTTGGAAGCTCCGAGAGGTCGTAGATCACCACCTTGTCGGATCCCCTTAAGTTCTTCGCCTCACGCCTCTCGTCCAAGACCAATGGCAACAACCTCCTGATGAGGCCTTCGGCTATCCTAGCTTCGGCGTAGTTCCTCGTCGCGAGCATTGTTCCACGCCTCGCCTTCATAAGCTCCAGCAGCCTCGTGAAGCTGGCCGTCCTCTCCTCATACATCCGCGAAAGCTCCTCGTATAGGGCGTAGCTCATGGGCTCCGTAAGCTCCAAGACGTCTCTTAGAATATCGGTCACCACCATCGCGTGTAACTCGACGTTGCTCCAGTCAGGAGGCTCAAGCAGGTTGAACTTCTTGATAACCGTCGCGCCGGCGATCTTGTTGGAGTATTCACCCTTCCAATCTATGACGACTGCGCCGACTTCATCTCTCAGAGAAAGCTCAATAGCGCTTAGAGCGGTTGATGTCTTTCCGCTGCCGGTGGGGCCGAAGAGCAGTAGATGCCTGTTGAAGTCCTTTGGCTTGACGACTCCTAAGAGCCTAGTTCTCTCGCAGTAAATTCTCCAGAAAACCAATGATGTAACCGATATTATCGAGACGGCGGCGGTCATCTGGATGAGTTGGTAAGGCGGCTGATACGCCGGCTTAGCTTCCTCGACTTTCTCACCTCGAAGCCTAGCCATCTGCACCTTGAACTGCGTGAAGCCGTAGTGGACTACCACAAATAGCAGCAGTACGCAGACGACTATGACCGCGGCTCTAGCCCACACGCTCAACCGCTATCACCTCCAAGAGCTTGCTCTAAATCATCGTAGATCTTCAGATGCTTGAAGTACTTCCGCCTGCAGTCCTCGCATACAACCTCTATGATACACTCGTCATCGCATAGGGCATAACCCATCGGCAACCCCTCATCTAAATCCTTCTCCGTCACGGCGACACGCCGTCCACAGGCATCGCATAATATCGCAGACTTCTCAATCAGCTCCACATCGCTGATAGAGCCGCTCCTATCGAAGCTTACCAACGTCATCGGCCTCCATAGCAACTTCTGTATCCTGAGGTCGCTGTATATCGTCACTAGAAACAGCTCACTTTCTCCCATTTTTCTCCCCCCTCTTTACGCCCGTGGATCTCCAAACCCCGCGGGGACAATGATCGTCCCAAAAAATCGCGGGGCGGATGACCCGGATAACCCGACCCCCGGGCATCAGGGACGGGTCCGAGTATGGAGTGGAAGCCAACTCCCCACCCCCATCGAGAAGTGGGGGTGCCGGGGTCTAACCCCGGGTCTAGGAGTTGGCTTCCACCCCCCATCCGCCCCGCTTGTGCGAGGCTTGGAGATTCACGGGCTTGGGGGAGTAGCGAGCGTCAGCAACCTCAAAACACTTCTACGGAAAAATCCTCGACAATCTACTGCCTGCTCAACTATGGTATTGTTATATACAGGGAACTCATGTCTTGGCCAGCCGCCCCCAAGCGGTAGGGGCGCTTGGGTTGGGTCTAGCCGACCCCCCTACTAGGCCGGCCAGCCCGGCGGCCGCCGAGGACACGAGCCCCCGCAGCGAGCGTCCTCGACTTCTCTTCCCCTCATTTCTATTAATGAAAATCATTAGGATTCTATGGCTGCGGCTTACATCGCTTGGATCGTGCCGGGTTGGCCTATATGCTCCCATCCCCACCCTCGGGAGACCGCCCAGCCTAAGCGGCCGAGCCGAGGAGTCTAGGAACCCAGCTCCCCGAAGCTCTCCAGCTCCAGCTCTCGACGCTTGCCCAAGCGTCTCATGACCTTCACAGCCTTCATCAAGCCGCGGGGAACCGAGTCCCAGCCGAGCCCTCACAGAACCCCAGCCGGCTCCAGCTCTCAGCGCCTCTAGGGCGCATCATGACCTTCACAGCCGACTGGAGCCCTCAAGCCCAGAAGGATGGCGGCATACAGGACGGTCGCCCCGGCCATAGGCGGGCAAACCCATGGCCTGAAGGGCGGCCCACCAGCGGGCTAGCCCCCCCTCCCTTAAACCCGGGCTGAAAGAGCTAGGCCGCCGGCAGGCCCGGCGTCGCTGATCGTCAACACCCCTCCCCCCTCAGCCCGGGAACCCATCCGAGAACCCGGGCCAGCCCGCTAAGGCTGGACATGAGAGGGAGAGGCATCACACCTCCAGACCCCCCTGAGGACCCCCCGGGGGGTCCCCCCTCCCCCCTCCGAGAAAACTCGAACCCCCCTCTTGAGGGGTATGCTGGGGGGTCTGAGGGGGTCTGGCAGGGGGTCCTAGAGGGGTTAGCGTGAGGTCTGGGAGGGGTCTCCCCCCTCCCCCCGGGCGTGAGAGGGATCTCTGGCTACCCCCTTCCCATCACCCGGCCTAGCCTCCCTAGGGGGTCTCGTTAGGAGGTGCTAGGCCGCCGGCAGGTCTACCCCTCGACCCCCCGCCCCCGAGCGCGGAAAGGGCTTGAAGGGGCTATGGGCCGCCGGCCGCCCGCCCGGACTCCTAACAGGAGTCGGCAACCTCACATGAGGCCGCCCTCGGGGAGGCTCCTGCATCACTCCAGCCCCATTTGCCCCAGGCCTCCTCCGTCGCCGGAGGATGGCTCCGCCGGGGGGCAGGCGGATTTCCTAGGGTGTTTAGAGGCTGGAGCTCATGTCCCCCGAAAAGAAACCTATGAAATGGTGGGTATATTTGGCTTAGTAGAAAGTTAGTAGAAAGTTTGCGGACAGTTCGCGGAAAACTTCGCGGAAACTTCGCGGACTAGGGGCCGACTTCGCGGAAAGTTCGTGGACTAGCGGAGGATATTTAAAGGGTATATAAGGAGTTCGCGGAAAACTTCGCGGAAAGTTTGCGGAAAACTCGTAGGCCACCCCTTCCAGTCCGCGAAGTTTTCCACTAACTTTCTACTAACTTTCTACTTTCTATCTACTAAGCCACATATACCCACCTCTTCACGCTTTCTTTCGGAGGTGGATTGGTGAGACTCCTTGGAAAAGTGGGTGGAAAGGTGGCCCGATGGGTTAGGGCCGGCGTGAAGTCGCTGAAGCAGCTGAATGTCAAGGAGAGGTTTTGGCAGATAGGGTTCATCATCCTCCAAGGGGGAGGAGCAAAGGGGTTCGCCGCTCTCCAAGGAATGATACAGGGATGGCTCGCCGGTAGCCAAGGAGCGGCGCTAGCTATCGCCAGCATACTCTTCGTCGTCGGCTGTATAGTGAAGTTCGTGCCAGGTGTTTCGAGGAGGATGAGGGAGATGGGGATGGAGACGCTAGAAAACGGGCTGTTCATCGTCGGCATAGTCGCAATGGGCGGAGCGATCCTCGGCTTCATCGTCCTCATCGCTCAAGCCTTCGGAGGAGAAGGCGTGCCGGTTGAATCGCCTTGGAGGTAGCCGGCCCAAACATCCTTTTTATTATAATAAAGAGGGGGTGGGGCTGAGTGGGTTGCTATAGCCTAAACGCAGCGAGCGCGGTCGGAGTGGCCGTATCCCTCTCCATGCTCGGGTATGCAGTAGGCAACCTTATCAGATTCCTTCCAGGCGTGTCGAGGTCTACTAGGGCCTCAGCCGCCTCCATGGTCGATTACGCGGTAGCATGTCTTATGTTCGCCGCATTTTCTGGCGGGATAGTCGGGTTGCTGGACGCCGTGATAGGAGCCTTCACCCCCGTCTCAGACTGCGCCGTGGTTGAAGAATTCTTCTCAAACTCACTCTGGAAGGCGGCAGGTCTTATTGGCGCTCTAGGTGGGATAGCCGCCGCACTCCCCTTCATACCCGTGGTAGGGGCGGCTATCAGCATAGCGTTCACGGTGGCGGTTGCACCTCTCCTCATAATATTGGGCGCAATCATACTCCCCACCTCAGCCCTCAATTACGTGATCGTCGCGGCGTTCAAGTGGGCTGGCCCCTTCCTATTTCCGGCTGGGGTCGCGGCCATAGCGGTTCCAAACAGGTTGCTGAAGGGGTTGGGCGCGGTCTTGATAAGCTTCGCGATAGTGTTCTACACGGCGTTGCCCCTCGCGCCATACGCCGTCGTATCCATAATGGGGTGGTCTAGCCCCAGCGAGTTCCTCGGAAAATTAGACGAATACCAAGGTCAGATCGATAGCTTGAAGGAAAGTCCTACGGCTGGAATCTTCGATGTCTTCAACATAACCAACTTCTACAAAGTCGTCATAGATTGGGCGGTTGCCTGCCTGCTTACAGCCCTAATCGTTGCGATAGCCTTTGCGGCGGCTAGGGGCTTATCCCAGAGCTTGGGAGGTGTGTCCGCAAGTGTTTGAGGAGATTCAGGTTCCTGAGCTTACCCCAGAGGCCGTGAGGGCTACAGGGGCCTACAGCTTCGCGGTTGCAGTATGCCTGCTGACTTTCACCATATCCTTCCTAATATGGAGATTAATTCCACTATCGCGCTCGACTAGGGCTGAGGCTAGGTACACTTGCATGGCCTCACTCATCAGCCTCGGCATACTCTGCACCCTCCTCTCAGCCGAGTTCATGATATCCATGCTGAACCAACATTTAGGAATCCCAGACTGGAGATCGGTTCTAGACCAAACCCCCTACATAGTAAAGCTCGGGGAATACTACCTCGAGTTCGTTAGGTGGGCGTTGATACCCTTGGTCGCTGCGATGGCGATCCTAGGCTTCCTTTCATGGGTCTTCCTTCCAGCCAGCTTCATAATCACGCTCATTCATGGAGTCTTCCAATATGCCGGCTTCTTGCTCGTCATGGTCGGCGTCGTCGCCACGATGGCAATACTCCTAGCGAAGATAATACAGCTAATAGCGTTCATCGCGAAACACGCTTATCTTCTGATAGCCGCGGGGGTGGCCGCCTTCCCGGTTAAGTGGCTGAGGGGGCTAGGCGTATCCCTCATAATATTCGGCCTCGTGATGTTCTATGGGCTCCCCGTAGCCTTAGGCATGGTTCAGCATACGGCGTCGCCGACCTTGGATGAGAGCGAGCTCGTGAAGGCGAGGCTCTTAGACGCCTTAAACGAGGAGAGCGTCCCAGTAAACCTATACGTCTCGGACATGGAGGGCTACTCGCTTCCATGGAGCTACATCACGATGAACAGCTCCGTCGAATACACATATCCATCAATCCTGACGAATTACACGCTACCCTCGGGATCTTATGAGATTGGCTGGATCTCGGAGGAGAACCTCACGGTCGCCCGCCACAATTTCACCTACACTAGATTCTACAACGGGTCGGCGGTCACGAACATATTTGAGACAAGCGGCTACTTGCATATAGATATCTTAAGGATAGGCATCATATCCATAGAGGCGCTTCAAGGCGCTCATCCACTAGCAGTAGTAAAATGGCCTGGCTTGACTAGAACCGTCCTATACGGGGAGACGGAGATCAATAAACTCTGGTTCATGGGCTTCGAGTT
>JAPDKD010000054.1 GCA_029258735.1 archaeon
CGAACATTTTCCAGAAGTAAGACTTCGCCCGGCGAGAGGTTTCTTATCGCGTTTTTCGCTTTTTCGCCGAAAATGTCGTCTACAAACTTAACGTTGAGGCCTAAAATGCTGGATAGGACTTTTGCGTGTTCCTGCAGACTTACAAAGTCTGATGAGCCTTTTTTCCTTGGTGGGCCATCAAAACTGTTTTTGCTTTTTTATTTACGAGTTCTCTGATGGTTTTTTCTGCGTGCATCCTTATTCTGGAATCGTCAAGAATTTTTCCGGTAGCAGGGTCTATAGGAGAGTTGAAATCCACCCGGACCAGCACGGTCTTGTTTTCAACTTGGACGTCGTCAAGCGTTTTAATGCCTAAGTTTTTGCTCACGTTTTTCACCATAAGAATTTTCTGAATTCATGCTAAAAAAATCTCCCATAGCTGGACTAGGCCGCTTTCCTCAAAAGGCTATATGTGCTCCCAATATTTCTATAGCTTCTATTGTAGCTGATAATAATAGCAGAGAAAGAGACAATAATATTAGTCCTAAGAAGACTCCGCTTTCCTCTTGTGCCGCTTTATTAAAGCCGTTTTTTATCATTAATATTGTGATGACTATGCTTTCGCTGCTGGCTATCGATATCGAAAGGAATTCGAGCCAGAAAATGGGTGAAGTGAGAACGTGGAATAGAATAGAAATTTTAACGTTCTCTATCATGCTTACAGCTTTTAGCACGGTTCCAGTCATGTACACCGAGTAAATTGCATTTAAAGTACCGAGAAGCGGTACAAAGCATGATATAACAAGATTAGCGTTATGGAAGAATATTCTATAGGACAGCACATCAACCTGCGACGCATTCTTTAAAAGATTTGTAGCGAAAGCCTTGTAGGAATTGTATAATGTTCTCGCTGTAATGAAATCTAGCCTAGACGAGTATCCCGCAAAAAAGGCTAAGGGCAGTATCACGAAGTGCATAATTAATATTAAAATACGCAGCTTAACAGGTACTTGTCTATACTTGTTATTTCCCAGCATTACTATTCACATCTGATTTATGAACTTACAAATATAACTACTTCGCGCAATGTCTGCATTAACTGTTTTAAGTGTGAAAGAATAGCTATTACGGAGAAGCTCAATGAATATTGTAGTGTTTCTAAAAGAAGACAAGAAAGGGACCGAGATACTTGTAGGGGAAGAAACTCTAGCTGAGCTTTTATGTCAGAAATTCCAAGGCAAAATGGTGGAAGATGAAGCTGGATGGATTATTAAAACAGACCTGCCCATATCGGATGTCGCCAAAATGCTTGAGAAGTTGGAACTTCCTCAGGGAAAAATTGATGTCCATTACTTCGATATAATGTTGGAAGCAAAAAATGCTGGAAAAGGTGTAGCGCGGTGCCCTGTCTGCGGTTCTACAAATATTCATTTATCAACTTTAAGTGGATGGTTAACTCCTCAGCTCTACGTGTGTGAAGACTGCGGATATATTGGACGCTTTGTCCTAATTGTAGAGGAGAGTGAAAAGGAAGATGAAAGCCAGCCTTTCAAAAAGAGAATTAGCCAAAAGAATAGACCACACCATACTGAAGCCTAATGCTGATTGGAGCAAAGTAAAGCAAGTATGTGAAAAAGCGGTCAGCTATGACTTTAGGGGGTGTTGCATCCCCCCTATTTACCTTAAAAAGGCGAAGGAGGTTCTCTCCACTGGCAGGACAAGATTAGTTACAGTTGTTGGCTTCCCCTTAGGATATAGTCTCGGCGAAATAAAGGTAGCTGAAGTGGAGAGATGTATTCAGCGGGGCGCGGACGACGTCGACATGGTGATGAACGTCTCGCTATTCAAAAGCGGAGAAATAGATATTGTAAGGAAGGAAATAGAAAGGGCGGCGGAAATAGCGCATAGTTACGGTGCCGTTCTAAAAGTAATAATAGAGACTTCTCTATTAACGCCAAGTGAAATAGTAAAGGCGAGCGAACTCGTAGTAGCAGCAGGAGCAGATTTCGTGAAAACTAATACTGGCTTCGGTGCGCGCGGAGTAGCGCCCAGCGACGTAATGCTCATAAAGAAGGCAACAGCCTACTCGGGGGTAAAAATAAAGGCTGCAGGAGGTATAAGAACAGCACTGGACGCCCTCCTTTACATTTCGTTGGGAGCTGATGTGATCGGCACGAGTTCAGGCGTAAAAATAATTAACGAGTACGATTCACTATTATCTACAGTTCAACAATCGTGAAAGTAGATGGAGGCAGATGTCGATGAAAACATCGCGACAAGTCGGAATAGTAGGCTATGGAGCGTACGTACCCATATACAGAATAAAAAACCAAGAAATAGCTAGAGTATGGGGTAAATCGACGTGGCCTATAAAGGAGAAAAGCGTGCCCGGCTTAGATGAAGATTCTCTTACAATGGCATATGAAGCATCATATAATGCCGTAAAAAGGGCTCAAATACCGCCCGAAGAAATAGAAGCCGTCTACGTGGGCTCGGAAAGCCCCCCATACGCCGTTAAGCCGTCGGCAACAGTAATTGCCGAAGCTTTGGGCATAACGCCGCGACTAATAGCTATCGATATGGAATTTGCTTGTAGGGCGGGAACAACGGCGCTGCAGAGCGTTATAGGTCTGGTAGGTAGTGGAATGATAAAATATGGGCTTGCAGTTGGAACCGATACTGCTCAGGGCAGACCTGGAGACGCTTTGGAATTTACGGCTGCCGCCGGAGCAGCGGCATTCATCGTCGGAAAAGGTGAAGAAGCTCTGGCAGAAATAGAAGCCACATATTCCTATGTAACAGATACTCCGGATTTTTGGCGTCGTGAAGGGCAAAAATATCCTAGACATGGTGGACGCTTTACGGGAGACCCTGCCTATTTTAAGCACATAGTTGAGGCTGCGCGAGGGTTAATGAGCGAGGCTGGTCTAGCCCCCCAAGACTTCGACTATGTGGTGTTTCATCAGCCAAACTTGAAATTTCCCTTGAGAGTTGCTAAAAGGCTAGGTTTCAGTAAGGAGCAGGTAAGTGCTGGGCTTTTATCGGGTATTATCGGCAATACTTACGCCGCCGCGTCTATGATAGGCTTAGCAGCGGTTTTAGATAAGGCTAAACCAGGCGAGCGGATACTCGTAGTGTCTTTTGGAAGCGGTGCTGGAAGCGACGCAATAAGCTTAGTTACGACCGAGCTTCTTGAACAAAAGAGGAGCTTAGCCCCGCTCGTTGAAAGCTACATCAATCGCAGGATATACGTGGACTACGCGACATATGCAAAGTTTAGGGGTAAAATAATGAGGTGAGAGACCGATGAGAAAAGTATACGTAGCTGGCATAGGAGCCACAAAGATAAGGGAGCACTGGGAGGTATCCCTGAGAGAACTCTTGGTAAAAGCCGCTCAAAAAGCAATAGAAGACTCAAATATTGAGAAAAAGAAGATTCAGGCAGCATTTATTGGAAACATGTCTTCTGGCGTTCTTCAGGGACAGGAACACTTGGGAAGTTTGTTTGCAACGTGGATGGGAATACCCGGCATAGCCGCTTCAAAGGTTGAAGCTGCATGCGCCAGCGGAGGAGCCGCATTTCATAGCGCTTACTTAGCAGTTGCATCAGGAATGTATGATTGCGTAATAGCTCTAGGCGTAGAAAAGATGTCGGATGCGTTAACAGGCGATGTCACAGCAGCGCTGATAATGGCCGACGATCAAGACTACGTTGCATTTACTGGCGCTTCTTTTGTTGGTCTAAACGCGTTAGTTTATAGAGCCTACATGAAGAAGTATGGGGCTAAACAGGAGGACATCGCTCTCTTCGCCGTGCATGACCACAAGTATGCTGTCAATAATGAGCTTGCGCAGTTCAGAAGGGAATTCTCCCTAGAGGACGTGCTAAAGTCTCCCTTAATAGCTGATCCCATAAGATTGCTGGAATGTGCTCCAACGGGCGACGGCGCGGCTGCCGTAGTGCTTTGTTCAGAAGAATATTTAAAGGAAGCCAACAATGAGGTTAAGATAGAGGTAGCTGCTTCTACTCTTGCCACAGATATCCTTAGCTTGCATGATAGGGACGATTTGACTACCTTGCAGGCAACGGTGAGAGCGGCTGAAAAAGCCTATAAGATGGCTAAAATATCACCTTCCGACGTTGACGTCCTAGAGGTACATGACGCCTTCACTATACTAGGCGTTATACATCTGGAGGACCTAGGTTTTGCAAAGAAAGGAGAGGGATGGAAGCTGGTAAAAGAAGGGGAAATCGAGCTTGGCGGCAAAATACCAACGAACCTCATGGGAGGGCTAAAAGCTCGGGGGCATCCTGTAGGTGCTACGGGAATATACCAAATATATGATGCAGTAACGCAGCTAAAAGGAGAAGCAGGTAAAAACCAAGTTGACGACGCGGAAGTAGCGCTAGCGCAGAACGTGGGTGGAGTAGGCGGCACCGTTTCCATTAATATTTTTAGGAGGGTGAGATGAGATGGTGAAAGCTAATAGTATACCTCGAGTATGGAGAGAAAGAACGATAAAGTACAGGCTCATAGGGGGCAAATGCAAGAAATGCGGCAAAAGCTTCTATCCATTTAGGCGCATATGCCCAAGGTGCGGAAGCGAAGAAATCGAGGAGGTTCACCTTCCACGAGAAGGAAAGCTGCTATATTACACGGTTATAAGGGCCCCTCCCTCAGATTTTGAGGAATACGCGCCGTATGTTGTCGGCATAGTTGAGCTGAAAGATGGTACAAGAGTATTAGCACAGATTACCGACGTTGTTGAAGACCAGTTAGAGGAGGGAGTCGATGTAGAAGCGGTATTCAGAAAATACAGGGAGCAGGGTAAAGAAGGAATAATAGAATACGGGATAAAGTTCCGCCCCAAAACCTAAAAATTCTATTTTTTCCTAAACATTCTCATGGAAACGTTAAGGCAACGCATACTTCAAGTGTTAGAAGAAGCCGACAGTCCTCTCACCGTGGACGAAATAGGAGCAGCGCTTGATATTCCAGTGAGGGAGCGTAAACGTCTATACGAGGAGCTAGTGCATTTAGCAAAAACCGTGGAGAGAAAAAGCGGAGGAGCAATGAGAATAATGTACGAGCCTCCCAGGTGCGTGCATTGCGGCTATGTCTTTAAGGATCTAAAGAGAATTAGGAGGCCTAGCCGATGCCCAAAATGCAAAAGCGAGAGGATACTGCCTCCGCGTTTTATTCTTTTGAAGAAGTAATCTTCCTCAAAACGGTCAATACTATTGCTGAGACAATCGCCGGCAACGCAGTATCCGTTGAAAGCGTTATGCCTGGCGCTATGTCTATTATTAGAGAAGCCTGCCTCAGTATTCCAGTCGGTATACCCTCTCTGGCACCAACTAAAACATTAACCCTTTTACTTTTTGCAATTATTTCATAGAGCGAGTCTTCCACTTCAGTAATTACTTTTCCCCTAGTTGACGTAGCTATAATTGGTTCTCCCCTTCTATCTCTTACGAATTGATACATGTCTTGAAGCTTCAAAGGCACAGCCCTAACTTCCCTTGCATATGACTTCCTTTGAATTTCTAGCCGAGAATTTACTCCCTCCAAGAGGCCAGAAAGAAAAGCGTTTAACTCTTTGACTTCTACTGATTTTATTGGAGCTACGACATATTCTCGTAATTCAAAAGTTTGCACGGCTCTGCCTATTCTCAGCCCCAAATTTTTTGCTGCGGATAATGGACCAGTATAAGGTATTTGTGCAATGGAAATTTTTCTAAGCAAACTTAGGACTTCCGGCTTTCCAGGATACTTCTTCTTCAGTTCCTCCTTTCCATCAATGATTCCGATATATGCCTTCTCATCTATTATCTCGATAAGAACTATTTTATCTGGATACGTTAGGTTTACTGGGGCACCTGTAGCTTTTTGTACAGCGGCGCCAGCTGCTACATTAACATCCAAAGAAGTATAGCTATGTCTTCCTCGCCGTGTGGTTCTTACAGCAAAGCTTTCATCTCGGGCGATTCTTTCTTTAGCTATTTCTGCCGCACTTTCTGCTATATCCTTTAAATCTGTGGGAGATACTGCAAGCACCTTAAAGACCTTTTCTATTTCGGGAATCTCCTTTAATTCGCTTAGAACGTCTTCTTCTGTTTCAACTAACACGATTCCCTTATAGCCATGTGGTCGCGGTATACACTTTGCAGATGGAATTATTTCCCGTATAGCGGAGGCAGCAACTCTTTCTAATTCCTTTAAAGTTTTTACGAAGAAGATAGGCATCGAAACTAATATACAAACTTCGCTATAAAAAATCCTATTGTCCTATCTCTATGCGGGAAAAGCCTTCTCACCTTCTCTGAGAAGACATATCTACTGTATCCAGGCGAACCAAAAGGAGAAGGTTCCAATTTAACTTTTTCGACAAAAGGAGCTATAACTTCTTCTCCCTCTTCCGGTAGCAAGGAGCAGGTAGCGTATATTAACTCTCCTTCTGTTTTTACGTACGTGAGTAATACGGCTAGCAGCTTTTTTTGAAGTATAGAATATTTCTCTATGAACGGTTTCTTCCAGAGAGCTAATCTAAGCCCGGGATCGGAGCCTAGAGATCCAGTATTCGTGCAAGGTGCATCTAAAAGTATTTTATCAAATTTCTTTTTGAAAGGGGGAAAAGAGGAATCAGTGCGAATTATGTCCACGTTATTAATGCCTAGCCTGCTAAATATCTTGATCATTTCCTTAATCCTTTTATGGGATAGATCGGCAGCTAAAATCCTGGCTCCAGCTAATTGGGCTATATGCGAAGTTTTTATTCCCGGTGCAGCTGCGGCGTCTAGAATAGTCTCATAACTATGGGGATCCAAACTATGCACTACAATTGCGCTGCCCTTTTCTTCAATTATAAAGCCGCCCTTAGCAAAAAGCGAGTGCTTTGATAGCTTCTCTCTCCCCCTCACAACCTCGTACATGAAGGGAATATTTGAGCACTTGCGAACCATGATATTATCTTTTTTCAAAGCGTTGAGAACGTAAGTCTCATCAAACTTTATCGTGTTTATCCTTATCCACGTCGGCTGTTTTTTCATCGCATTAAGAAGCTTTAACGTTTCCTCGCGACCCATAAGTTCCAGAAGCTTCTCGACGAGCCAAGGAGGCGATACGTATTCAACAGCAAATTTATGGTGAAGGGGAAGCTTTTCTAATGCATGATCAGTCCATTCAAGGTTTCTCTCAGAAAGTAGATTCCAGAGTTTTTTACTCAGTAAACCTCCACGTAATGTTGATAGGTCATCTTTGCTGCATTGTCTGCTTTTCAATAAAGCGAAGGCTACGCGAAAAGCGTTTTTTCGCCTAAGGGGCGTTTTTTCCAGCCTTTCTCTTTTTAATAGAAGATCTGCTTTGGGGAAATGCTCTAAAGCCAGCAGGGCATAACTATATCCCTCCTTTATATCGCTCGGTACCTTCCTTTCTATCTTTTTTAAGGCATCTCGAAAGGCCGAGTCTAAGGTTTGCCTCCTTCTTTCAATGATCTCTAATGTTAGAGAAGCTAATCTAAATCCCGTAACACTCATAGTATCATACACGGTTGCTAGTTATGTTTTAAAAACCGCGAGACTGGTTTAAGTTTTCTGCTATTATTTAAATTTAGCGATGTGCAAACTTGCACACCTGTGCATGTGCATGCACATGCACATGCAATTTATGATTTGCCTCTGCTGAATAAGCTCGGTGAAAACATGAGTTTAATTAAATGGATTCTTATAGGTGTCGGATTCTTAGTGTTATTTCACGTTTCAAAAATACTTAGCCTGTTAATCTTAGCGGGATATATAATATATAAATTGACTGGACGAATAAGAAATAACATAGAGGATAAAAAGGGATTCAAAAGAAAACTAAAAATAACTACTAAAATTAACGAAAATTTCTCAAATAAAAATAAAATGATACATGTTGTGGAAAACAGCGAGGATAAATACATTTCAATAGGCATAGGCAAGTGGCTAAAACCCTCAAAGTACATATTATCCTCTTCGAAGGCCTTCCAAGAGATTGTCAACGACCTTTCCTTATTTTCTTCAGAAACAGGGACAGATCTTTTTCTTATTGCTAACTTAAGGTCTTTAATGAAGGAGCCAGAAATTATACTTGCCCCGGTGTGCAGGGAACTATCTCTAATAAGTGCTGCCAAAAAACTTAACGCAATCGACGACGCAATAGCCTCCTACCTAGCAGTAAAAGGGTACGCTTTTGAAAAGAAAAAATCAGATAAGTCAGAGGATGTGGTTGCAATTGCAAGTAATAGTTCTATCTAAATTGCCGGATAGCGTAGAAAACGGCATCCTTTTCACAAATAATATTTCAAAAGCTTCTCAACCAGTATTTTGTGTGCATAAAAATATGCTAAGATTTGCCGCTTACGGCTTCGTTGCTGATAAATTACTAACATTCAAAGATTATAATCGCCTTCTTTTTCTCTCTAGATATCTAAACAAGGACTATATAGCAATCAGCGACCTAGCATGTATTGCCCCTCTGACTCTTTTTGAGACATTTTTAGCTGTTAGCCCCTATTTTTCTAACAGTCCTTCAAAAATGGAAAAAGCATACTATGTTGATCCTATATTTTACAATACGTCAATTCTTTCGACAGTAGCTAGCGAATTATCTTCACGGAGAGCGTTTGAATCAATCATATTAGATTACGCCGACTTTCTAGATGAAGCTACACTTAAAGTTTTAAATCTTCTACTTCAAGGATTAAACGTAAATATATACTTAGTCTTCTATAACTTAAATAAGGCTTTGAAGCTTTCGACAGCATCTCGAATAGACATGTACGGCGGCGTCTTAAGTGTAGCCGCGCTCAAGCGATTAAGAATAGAAAGATATCTTCCTCCAACGCTTGAAAGCGTCTTTAATCCTGGCGAAGTTACAATAAACAGGAGGAAGGGTTTTCTCTCCATAGTTTCACCTATCAAAGAAGAAAAAGTTCAAAACTTCCTATTAACAAGCCAATCACAGGAAAGGATCGATCTGAAGAGCATTTTTGGACAAAAAAGCGAGAGAATACTTGAGCTTTTAAGAGAACTTCACAGCGTGGGAGGCGTTGCACTCTATCAAGCATTTTTGGAGTGGGCACACACATTGAACCTCAAAGTTCAAGACGTACTAAAGTTAATATATACAGAATATATTTCCATCGAAAGACATTCCTCAAGTTTATACGTAAAGTTAAGTTACAAAGGTTTCCACATAATTTAATAAACTAGAAGAGATGAAAAATAAAAGAGATGGACGTTTTCATAGTTGACGACGAAAAAATAGCAGAAGCGTTAGAAGACAAAGTAAGAATCGACATTCTAGTATTATTAAAGCATAAAGGAGAACTTCATGTAAACAAAATTTCTCAACTACTACATAAACACAGGTCAACTATAACTAGACACCTAACAAAGCTTATAGAAGCAGAATTAATCGAAAAAATTCCAACACAATCAGGCTACGTATATCGTCTAACAAACAGGGGTAATAAAGTATTGGAGGGCCTTCAAGAGAGTGGTTTTACAGTACGAGTAAAACTACAAAAGCAGAGTAAACAAAAGCTATTTTACAATACAATAATTGTTGTTCTCGCAGTTTTGTTGCTTTATATTGTTATTACTCCTATAAGTATTCACGCATTAACTAGGATCATTATTATAGTGCCATTAGCATATATATTATATACACTAATTAAAAAATCAAAGGAAACGCCCGCCTCAAAACAAGATTAGTAACATAGCTAATGTAAAACAGAGCAAACACTATAAGAAGTGCCCGGTCCAGCGGGAGATGCTTAAATATAGATATTGTAGAAGCTAAATACGTCAAAGTCAGAACTTGAAGAGTTCTGTAAATAATATATGATACAAGCAGATAGTCCACCGAAAAAGCCGCAGCAATAACAGGTATTAATGTATTCTCAAGAAGGGAAAAAGAGAAAATCGGCAAAAACGCTACGAGCGTAGCAGAAAGTATCTCCCACTCCCACTCTCTATGGCCCAAGAGACGGCATATAAGATCTAAGAGAGCCGTAACCCCAAGCCAGCTAACTAAAAGTTTTACAACCAACCATAGAGGCCTAGGCAGCGATACAACGCCTAGATTCACCAATTCAGCAGGACTCTGATTATATTTTCTACTAAGTTCAAATAACGTTAAATCCAAGTTACCAAGGTTAACGAGGACTATAGCCATAGAAAATGTTATCAGCATAGCTATGCTTGCCAAACGTTCATCTTTATACATGCTTATGAAAATTGCCTCAGGGAAAATTATTTTTCTAAGATAGTTTTGATAGAAACGATATAGCTTGCTTTTAGGCCTCAATGTGTGTTCAATTCTCCTAGATTCTTCCCTAATAATATTGTAAAGTATTTTCCCTCTTTCGGTGAGAACATACCTTTTATTAGCGTCCTTTTCAACGTAACCCTGCAACGCGTCGAGATTATAATAAAGATTCCCAACGCTTATCTTCAGAGCCTTTCTAAGCTCGCTGAAAGATGCTCCATTACGTTGTCCCAAAAAAAGTATAATTGTTCGCCTATTCTGGTTTCCTAATACATTATATAAGTCATCAGGGCTGATCTCGTATGAGCTTACACGTGAATTTTCGCGAGGCATAGCTACGTCACGCTTGAACACAAACTGCCTTATTTCCCATTGCGGAAGGTGAATAATAAGTTTTTACGCGTCTTTGTATAAAACTTAATTATAAATTCTTGGTAGCAGAATTAACTTAAGAGCGGATAATTCGTGAAATATGATGCTGGTTATTAGATAATGGGGTGGGAAAATGCGTTCGAAAGTGAAAGGTATACTAATCGTGGTTTTTGCTTTGATTTTTTTAGGAGTTTACATTTTGTCTTATGTAAAACTTTTTGTAGAGCCGATAAAAGATTCAAAGATGTATCTTAGCATTTTACTCCTCCCCCTGCTAGCGGGTGTTATCATTTTCTGTATTTATACTTTATGGATTGGCGTATCAATGATGAAATCTTAGATTTACTTGGCTATTGCTCATAGGTACTATTATAAAATTGAAGTAGCACGTTGTACTCGTTAATTAGTTCTTGAGGTATCTTATATATTGATTTATCATAAGGTATGAGGAAGATATCATTGTAAAATTCTCGGGAAAGGAACCTTAAAACATTATAGTAGTTAATCCTTCCTTTTTTCAAAATTTTAATTTTTTTCTTGCCTTTTTCTTCAAAATTGGCGGCTTCTATCATTTTTACTAAGCGCATAGATGATCTTAATGCTTCTTTTAATTCATGCGTCGATGTTAAAGCATCAGGTGTTATTTTCACCCAAAGAACTCCGCCGATTTTGTCTAACAAGGTATTTTTTACTTTCTCTACATTTCTGGGAGCCGCTTCTATGCATAAATTATTCTTGTAACTTGAAAATAAGTCAAATAGAGAGTTTAGTTCACGCTTTAAAATTTTTAAAGGTATATTGGCAGCGATATATCTAATTTTGAGCTCGTCAGCAATGATAAGAGTTCTCTCTAAAACATCGCGACTATAGCTATGCATGTACAATTGTAGGGCATAATACGGCATATCTAGGAAAAATAGGGTATCTACGATTTCGCTTACGCCTTTCTCTTCGATCTCAGTATCTGCGATTTGAGGTACAACTGGTATCTTAAAGATTTCTAAATATCTGTTAACTATTTCCAGGTCTTGTAGCCGCATTTTTACTACTAGCTTCATTACCGCACTGAAAATTTCCTAGAAATATACGCTTAAAAGAGTTTCCATAGCACCCACGCTTAAGAGAAATAATACGGGAGTATTACTTCTGTAGATTTTTAGTTTATATTTTGTTTTTGCTAGATAAGTTTTTTATAAAGTAAAAAGCTGAAAAGTTTGGGGTTAAAAGTGTCGTATGTACTAGAAGAGTACGACGGGTTCGGTCAGCTACTTGCCAGCATAGATAATAGAATCAAGGACCTGCAGCAAAAGTATAATGCGCTTTCGCAGAGGCAGCAAGCGCTCAGCGTCCAAGCTGAGAGAATAAGGAGGCTAGAAGAAGCGCTAAGCAAACTAGTCGGCAGCGAGATTAAAAGCATTAGGGAAATAGATTTCATGGGGCTGAAAGTAGTGGTGGGGGCTAGAGTAGTTGATGAGCTAGCTGTAGTAGAGGAAGTTTTAACCTCAGTGTCAGATACTCTAATGGCCCTACAGAAGGTTCGAGACGTAATAGACCAGCTAGCAAAATCCGTAGGCGAAAGTAGCGGAATAAAAATCTTAGTAGAAGCTATTAACGGCATACCTGTACGGCTACTTCTACGTGAAACTTAATGAAACTTAGACGTACAGCGATTTTTCTCAATATAGCTCTAATTTTCTTTTTAGTTCCTTTAAATGCCTTTGTTGCGAACTCCAGCCCTGACGAGTTCACATTAAAACGCCTAAGACTTAATGCACAAGTAACCGCCGTATGCAAAGCTGATAGATACGGAGTTGCTATACTAGGCCTCGAAAACGGCACTATTCTAGCTTTAGGTAAAAACGTAATAAGGCACTTAACTGCAATACACGCTAAACCCCTGGCATGCGATTTTGCTGAGGAGTCAAGCAAGCTTATTGTATCAGCTAGCGATGGAAGCCTAGTACTAATATCTTTGAACTCTAATATAGAAGCTGTTAGCACGTCTTTGCTGCGACTTTTACCAGGGGATGAAACTATTAAAAATGTAGCTGTATCTCAGGATGCGCGGTTCGCGGTTCTACGGGTAATTTACACTTATCATGAAAGAGAGGCCGAAAAGCTTGTATTTATTGATATGATAAAAAGGCATATAGTGGCTGTAAGAGACGCGGATAGCACACCTAGCTTAGTGAGAATATTCTATTTTAAAAGAGTTGGAGATGTTCTTCTTCTACAAACACTAGATACATTCTGCGAACTTTGCGAATATACTGACAATCTTATTGAAGCCTATAATTTATCAAGCCTTAAAAGACTTTATTGGGAGAAAATAGGACTTTCTCTAGAGGCAGTTTCTGAAGTAAGTGACAAACTGACATTATTTAAACTTTTACCCGAAAATGGTAAATATAATGTCTTAATTTTAAACTATAAAAGCGGGAAAATTTTATCTAAATTTAAAGTTGATTATGAACCGCAACAAATATTATTTTTCGATCAATATCTAGCTTTCATTAAAGATGCGTCAATAAACATTTACGACCTTAAGGGCGCAATCAAAAAAACAATAAAAATACCGATTTCCTCTAGAGCATGCAGTAGCGATGGCTTTTTATTCATAGCTTCTCCAGCGTCAATAGAAATTTACGACAAAAAATTCAGCATAAGATATGAGGCCTCGATAGAATATAAGCCTCCGCCAAAGCCATGTTATTTATGCGTCGCCTTTCCGGGCGCGGCACTAATAGTATATCATGATAAAAAGACTGTTTATATTGTTTCAAGGCTTACCCAGATTTTATTCGAGGCGTTAATTCTTGACGAAGAAGAAAATCTTGTGCAAAATGCCCATATAGAACTTTTTGATGAGAAAGGCCTATTATTATATGCTGGAAGGTCTGGAAGTGATGGGAAAATTGCTGCCGTAATTGATCTTAATAAGTCATTAACAGAATTGATTAAAATAAAAGTATTTAAAAAGGGATTTGGAAATAAAACCTTGTGGGTAAAGCTCGAGAACGAATCTTTATCTTTAAAGATAAGGATAGAAAAAACAAAGCAAGTATTTCAACTAATGATAAAGGTTCTTGACGAAGATAAAAATCCCGTAAAAAACGCATTTGTAGCTATCTACACAGCTGATCAAAAATACGTAGATGGAGGTTTATCTAATCAAAACGGAATAGTTTCCTTTAATCTAAGCGAGGGAAGATATAGAGTCAAAGTTACAAAACAGAACTTTTACGAAAAAGAAGAATTAGTTGACATATCTTCTAGCGAATCTCCAATAGAAAAGGTAGTAATTCTGAGAAAGCGAAAGCCCTATCTTACAGTTACTCTACCTACAAATAGCAGCATCACGCATTTAATTATATCTGGACCTGATTTTGAGCGAAAGATTGAAAACATTACGCAGAATATTTACGTGCTGCCCCTTTCAGATGTAGGCTACTATTTCATAAAAGTATTTGCAAAATGTGGGTCGAAAAACTACGAAATTTACGTTGAACAAAACGTAACAATAAATATAGAACAAATTAAATGCTATGGACATAACGCCTCCTTAGGCAAAAGAAAAGATGAGCTTCTCGACCAAATAAAAGATGAATTATCAAAACATGTAATTCACCTAGAAGAGAAAGAGATTCCAATATCCGGGGTTCTTACCTCATACGATGGAACCTTTGTGTTGGATTTGAATGCAAGAGACGAGATTATAATCTTAGAGTTGTTTTACACTAAGTGCTGGGGATGCGAAAAACTAATACCTTTAATAAACAACCTCTCAAAAACTTACAATACAATTATTGGAGGCATGGTTACAATTTATCAAACTGATAGTGATCAGGATATTGAAGAATACATTAAAACACACAACGTTGAGGTTCCAGTGTTTAGGGACACCCTAAGTTTAAAGGAGAAAGTTGGAGTTAGTGTTGTACCAGCAGTAATTGTAATAGTGGACGGCAAAATAAGGTTGATGGGTGTAGGAGCAAAAATTAACGAAAGCAACGCGTTTGCAAAGCCCAATCTATCAGAACTAGTGGACTTGAATTCGCTTCCTAGAATATCATTTATAGTTGGTATGATATTTTTAATAGTGTTGAGTGCCTTCGGCAAGGTGAAACAAGAACATGAGGACTAAGAAGCTGCTTTCAATCCTAATAACTCTTCTCTTCCTATTCTCTGTTATAGCTACAGCTTTGCTATTAGTGTTTAAGCCGTAAGTTGACTTAGCAGTAAGTATTTATAGAAAAAGGGTAAAGCGTCTCTATAGGTGAGGAAGTTGGGAGGAAGGAAGAAGCCAACAATTTCACAGTTGGAGAAGAGGACAAAACGACAGGCACGAGAGAAGGAGAAAAAACGTGAAAGAAAGTTTGAAATGGTTCTAGATACTTCGGGCAGGCTTACTCAGGCTTCAATCGACCAAATAATTGGCGAGATAAGGCGAATGCGGTATGTTACGCCATATGTTATCGCGTCAAAATTTGGCTTAAAAATTAGTAGAGCACGCAGAATCCTGAGAAGATTATCAGAGGAGGGTGTTGTAAAGGTTTATGACTATAATAGGAGAGTGCCTATTTACGTTCCCGTTAAAGGAGGTCAGAAAGGTAAACTTTAGGCTTTTTCCGGTATTCCTTTTTTAAGTTAATTACTCCAAGTCTAGTTCTTTCAATAAAACCCATACTTGAAAGCTTTTCTATAACTTCTTCGGGATTTTCCACTTTCATTCCTTTAAGATCTTCTTTGAATCTAATTTCGCCTACGCTCCAATAAGTAAGTAGATATTTTAGCGCCTTGCGAATGTTCTCGTCTGGCAGTGAATTAAGATCAATCTCGTAGGCTTCTTGTTTAATATTTTCTTTTTTTGGAGGTCTCTCGCTGATTTCTTTAGTTTTCTTTTCTTCGGTTTCTTTTTTCTTGGGTTCCTCAAAAAATGTTAGAAGGGACTTTGTTGCGGCTGGTGGTTTCTCTCTTTCTAACCGCTTTTTTTGCGTTTTTCTTTTTATCTTTCTCGGCTTTTTTATCCTCTCCTTTTTCCTTATTGAAGGCTTTTCCGCAATTAATTTCAGTTCTTTTCTTTCTTCTCTTTTTTCTTGTGTTTTGAGCGATATTTCCTTGGGTATGCTTATTTTTAAATCCTCATCGACTATGATGGTGTCTTCTGAGGTTATGATTCTTTTTTCCTTTTTAAGGTCATTTATTAATAAGTATAGTGTTAACGGCGATATTTTATGTTTGCGCGTCCATTCTAGGAGAAAATCATATGTTATCTTCTTATGCTGAAGAATTTGATTGTATAACTCTTTAAGTAGAGCCTCGTATTCTCCGTTTTTATTCATTGGTGGTGCCCTTTGCGTTGCTTTGCGGCGGTAATATCTTTATTAGTCCTTTGCTTGCTAGCATGCCTAAAAATGTTAGCATTGATGTTTCAGCCTCTTTCCAGTGCAGGTCGTATTTGTCTGCTAATCTTTCTATGAGGTTTTCAACAGTTGTTCCTTGGCCGATTTGTTTCCAGACAAAAGTTCCTATTTCATCTAGTTTTATTTTTCTCTCTTTCGGCGTTGGGACAAGGCCGCTGAAAAGGCTTTTAGAACTATTATTTGACTTTAATTTTATTATTAATGTAATAATACCATCTTCTTCTATCCATTCAATATTTTCTGATCTTTTAACGATGCTTTTCATTATGACTTCTCTAGGTATTTCAACTCTGGCAGGCCTCTTTTTCTTAAAGAATCTAATGTTTCATCCCCAATATTGTTAAGAGGTGGATACTCTAAAATATAATTTTAAAGAATATTTAAAAATTTAAGGTATTTATAAAATTTCTTTTATAAGGAATATTAAAGCGGACAATATGATGAGAAAAAACAGGATGTAGAAGTACATTGTGACTGCTTGCACAAAGAAATCGGCGAAAAGGTCTGCTGCCGCTTTCCATACATGATTTAAATCTTCTTTTATATAATCATTTTTTTGTAATATATTGAAATAGTTTTCTAGATATTTGATGAAAAAATGCGTGGTGCTATTAGTGAACTTCATGCCCCATTCCAAGCTATGCCGGAAAGCTCCAGCGGATATTAATGTGATTATTAATGCCGATAAGAGCATAGCGAAAATAAGATATTTCGCTGCCATCATAATATTTAGTAAAAATCCTTAATAAGCTTGAAATCTAGGTTGCCATAGTGCTATGTGTAATGGGTTCGATTACTTATCTCCGCGTCTTCAGCAAGTATTGGCGAAGTACGGGTATAGAAAGCCTACGCTAGTTCAGTCTATAGCCGCACATTACATTAAAAAGCGGGCAAACGTTGTAATTATAGCTCCGACTGGATACGGAAAGACTGAAGCGGCCGTTTTTCCCATATTGGACGAATTATCTGCGATTACGGCTCGAACCGGAATAAAAGCGATTTACATTACACCTTTAAGGGCGCTTAACAGAGACATATTTCGGAGACTTAATTCAATAGCCCGCGAAGTAGGGGTAAGAATTTCAATAAGACATGGCGACTCTACTCAACGTGAAAGAAGAGAAATAATTGAAAATCCCCCTGACATTCTAGTTACAACTCCCGAATCTTTACAGATAATACTTGTAGGTAAAAGGCTTCGCGGCTTGCTTGGAGAAGTAGAGTGGGTTATTGTTGACGAGATACATGAATTAGTAACTTCAAAAAGAGGGGTCCAGCTTGCCGTGGCCTTGGAGCGTCTTCAGAAAATATCTAATAAAAGAATTCAAAGGATAGGGTTATCCGCTACTATAGGAGACTCGGAGCTAGTGGCAAAGTTCCTGGCTGGAGAAAGGCATGTTTCAATTGTATCAGTACCAATCGAAAAAAGATTAAATATAGACGTGATATATGAAGAAGATTTCGAAAAGAGGCTCGACATAATTAGAAAAATTATTGATGAGTCTAGAGGTTCTGTGCTAATATTTACAAATACTAGGGATACGGCTGAGGCTCTTTCGTCAAAACTAAAGACAAAGATGGGAGAACATATTGATGTACATCACGGGTCTCTGGACAGGAATTTAAGGATAGAAAGTGAATCCAAGTTTAAAAAAGGTTTCTTGAAAGCTATGGTAAGCACATCTTCGCTTGAGCTGGGTATAGACATCGGAAAAATAGACACAGTAATACAGTATATGTCTCCGCGTCGAGTTACAAGGCTGGTTCAAAGAGTTGGAAGAAGCAGCCATAGACCCGGACTACCCTCAAACGGTATAATAGTAGCAGCAAATTTAGAGGATCTCATGGAATCGGCTGTTATCGCCGCAAGAGCAAGACGCGGAAATCTGGAAAAACCCGCAACCTACATGGGATCGCGAGACGTACTTGCGCATCAAATCGTGGGCATGGTTTTAGAGAAGCCGGGAATACGCGTGGATGAAGTATACAATATCGTCAACAAGGCTTACCCATATAAAGACCTAACACTTAGGGAATTAAAAAGAATAGTCGGATTTCTATCGCAGCTGAAGTTGTTAAGAACGTATATTAATGGATCATTAAGGCCACTAAGGAGGAGCTATGAATACTATTTCGAGAACTTATCAACTATCCCCTACAGGAAGACATTAAAGGTTATAGATACGGGAACAAACAAGGTCATAGGTTTTTTAGACGAAGACTTCGTGAGAAGCACGCTGGATATAGATGAATACTTTATACTTGCTGGAAGAGTATGGAAGGTTGATGCAATAGATTTTGAAGACGGGCTTGTGCGTGTATCCCACGAAGCAAGAGAAGGCATACTGCCTGCGTGGACGGGTGAAGACATCCCCGTAGATTACTACGTTTCGAGGGAGTTAGGTGCCTTAAAACGACGCCTAACAAGATCGCTTGGCAACGATAAATGCATCATTAAGTTGCTTTCTGAGTATGGCTTAGAGAAAAATGCTGAAAAAATAAGGTCGATTCTCGTTAAACAACTGGAAGCTTGCAAATGTGTACCTAGCGATGAAGAAGTTTTAATAGAATCGCTAGGCAGAATTGTAATAATACATTCACATATTGGCACGAAGGCGAATACGACATTAGGACTTCTAGTGGCGTACTACCTTTCAAGAAGGCTAGGAATACCGGCAAAATTCCGCGCGCTGCCTCACGCAGTCGCGATATATTCAAGGGAGGTTCTCCCTTTAAACAAGATAGTGGAGATTCTTGAGCCAAACATATTGTCGCTATTAGAAGATGCTATAGTATCATCTAATCTTTATAGCTATAAATTACTTCAAGTGGCAAGAAGGTTCGGCATATTATCCAAGAAAGTAGAGAAAATTCCCCTTAATATTCTTAAAGCGCTACTGCCGACTCCAGCTGGTGAAGAGGCAATAGCTGAAGTAAAAGTAGCGTTTCTTGATGTACTAAATTTGAAAAAATGGCTAGAAGTAAAAAATAAGAAATGGAAAATAAAAATAATTTATCGTAAACAGCCATGTCCGCTTTCAGAGTATATTGTAAATGTTTTTGCTAGAAGCGGATACACAACCAGTGCCGTTCCAGCGAGACTACTAATAAATGTGGTCAAACAAAGGCTTATGGAATCGCGGATAAAGCTCATATGCCTTAACTGCGGATGGTCTTGGACCATAAAAATCAAAGAATTTTCCGGCAAAATCGAATGTCCCGTATGTCGTTTTAGACTTGTCGCGCCGGTGTCGCCTTGGGACTCTGACGCCGAGAGGGTAGTTAAAAAGAAGAAGAAAGGAAAAAAGCTGTCCGACGAGGAAAAAACAAAGATTAAAGAGCTGGTCTTAGCCGCTAAGCTTTTTTCAAAAAATGGGCGAAAGGCTCTGCTAACCCTCGCGGGAAGAGGCATAGGTCCCAAAACTTCCGCGAGAATACTCTCTAAATCACCCGATGAAGAAGAACTAATTAAAAACATTGTGGAGGCCGAAAGAAACTTCGCGAGAACGCATAAGTATTGGAAAAACAAGGCAAGCTAGAGAAAGCATTTGATCAATTTACCCGTACTGCTAGCCTCAACCTTTACTTTATCAGCTTAAGCGCACGTTTCACATGACTATTAGATGTCCACGCGCAAAAGTTTAAATATATACAATTTATCAGAAACAAAGGTGTTTCAAATGGAGTACGTATATGCTAGCTTATTGCTACACCATGCTGGGCAAGAAATAACCGAAGAAAAAGTTAAAGCGATACTTCAAGCAGCTGGCATACAAGTAGATGAAGTCCGCGTAAAAGCTGTAGTAGCCGCATTAAAGGAGGTAAATATAGAGGAAGCAATCAAGAGCGCTGCAGTGCCCGCTGTAGGCGTTGCTGCTGCACCTGCACCCGCGGCCGCGCCTCAAGAAGCCCAAGAAGAAAAGAAGAAAGAAGAGGAAAAGAAAGAAGAAGAAAGTGAAGAAGCAATAGCGGAAGGACTTGCAGCGCTTTTCTAAGTCCCCTTTAACTGTTCCCTCAATATTTCATATAATTTTTTTACTTGCTGAGTGTAAAATCTGTACCTAACTTTCTGCATACCCGGCTGCGGAGAGTCAACGACGATTTCAACGAACTTACGGCTTTCATTCAAGTGTATATCGCCTTTGAGGGGAAATTTTAGCGGAGTCTTTTTATCTATTATTATTCCGCGGTCTGTAACAACGTACTCTGACGGTATCATTATTACGCCTTTTCCTCGGTAAAATAGCCGGGAAAATAGATTAAAGCCTATGGATATGACATAGAACATTCCGTAAAAAGTTAAATACGCGAAGAAGAGGCTTGTTTGCTTTTCTCCCACGTATGGCAAGATTAGCGATGACACTGAAGAGAGGAATTGGTCTCTAAAGCCTGGAATAAATACGAGAGCAAAGATAATTATTGTGGGGATAAAGTAGAGAATCATCATTATTCCCTGAGTTTTTAAGTCCTCATTTAGTCTTGGGTCCATTATTTTTATTTTATTGACAGATTCTCTTCGTGCCGTAAACAGTTTTTGCCCCTTCTCTATATATTCTAGGTCTTTAACAATTCTAGCAGCGCTCTTTCCAGTAATCAGAAAAGTTGCTCCAAACACGATTACAATGTAACCTATAAACATTAGAGATAGCAGGTCGGGCCTAAAGGAAGATAACCATGCAAAGATTACTGTAGCAATTATGCCTACAACATACATTATATATCTATTCATAGCCTACACATACTGATGGACTTTAAACCGCTTTAAAAAAGTTTTACTGCAAGCGCTAACGTTTGTTGGCTAGCTCAGAAATCTCCTCAACGATGAGGGATAAGGGATTTTCAAGCTCGCTAATAAGTTTCTCCGTTCTCCTCTTATATGCTTCGCTATTTTTAATCACCTCTAAAACAACTTTTTCTAGCATTTTAGTTGAACTTACGTGCATAATCGGGAACCCTTTCTTCTTTAAGAACTCTGTAACCTCAAGTTTTTTAGGAAAATAAGTAATGGATGGAGTGCCTAGAATGGCTGCTTCTTGAGCCATTGTTGCGCCTCCAGTTAGAACACAGGAAGCGTATTTCTCCAGTGATTGCATATCAACGGGGTTTTCCAAAATCTTGATATTAGGGATCTTTTCTGCTAACTTTCTCGCGATGAGGGCTTGGTCTCTATAGCGAGGATAATAAACGACCGTTAAGTATTCTGAAATCTCAGCAGCCAATTTCAAAAAAACGTCCTGACTGATATCATAGTCATAGTAGGAGGCTTTAACTTCAGCAGGACGAATAATACAATAGCTATAGGGTTCTATATTAAGCATCCTTAAAGGCTTCAATGACGGCTTAAAATTAGCGCACCAAGTAACTTCAAAAACGCCGTCAAAAGTTATCAGGCGGGAAGGGTAAATTATATACTTTCTAATTTTGTTTTCGATGCACGAGGGAACTATAACGATTTCCGCGAGTGGGAGGGTGAGCCTATTAACTTTATCTGAATGCGGCGAATCCGTCAGGGCTACAATAGGCACGCCTAAGCCAAAAGCTACACGGCACGAATCAGGGGAAGTAAAAGACGAGTGAACAAGGAGGTCAACGTCGAGGGTTCTAAAAAGCGAGAAGAGTCCTTCCTGCCTGCTAAGTGACGCCTGAAGTTTAGAACTCAACTCTTTACCTCCATACTTTCCAACAACAACGCTACGCACACCATGATTTTTCAATATTTCTGAGGTAAGTTCATGCTCACGCGTCGTAACTACTACATTAAAACCTTTTTTTCTTAGAGAATCATATATGTGTGAATATAAAAGGGCTTGCTTCGGAGTTAAAGCTTCCAACCAAACAAGCCCTTCAGAACTCGTAGATATCTCCTTCTTCATAAGCGATCGTACCTTCCTCCTCTTCCTCGTACCCCTCCTCCTCATATTCCCCTTCTTCTACGTCCTCTACGGGAACGTCTAGTTTAAACGACAGCCAAAGTGATATTGCAGCTAAAAGAATAAAGACAACGGTAAATGTTATTCCTATAAAATACATCCTCTCCCTGGCCGGCTTGGTAGGTGCTATATAGGGATAACCGCCTAGAACAAAGCTTCCAAGCCTTACAGGTGTCCAATATAATACGATGGCAACGATGCACAAAACAGCCGCTACGACTAAGGTCATTCTCAACATCAATCACCTAAGAACCTAAAAAAGATAAATCGGTAATGATAAAAATAGCTTGCTAGCATTGCGGTGAGAACGCTGCTGAGGCTTATAGTGCGATCCAAAAAGGATAAAGACGCTCTAGAAGCCGCTATAAATGCGTTTTACACCGGATGGAAAATAAATATATATACGCTTAAAGGAGCCAGAACACCAGAAAAAATAATAGAAAACCTACTTAGATATTATACTGATAAAGAGTTCATTTTGCTATTGCTTGGCAGAGAAGACGTAGAAGCTTATAGACAATTAATACAAGGATCTCCTCCTAACGTTGCAGTACACTTAGTCCCCAAAGCTAAAATTCGCAACGCCAGGACTGCCGAATTGTTTTGGGAGCTTGAAAAAGCTAGAGCAACGCTTAGGCTAAGGATACGATGGAATAGTGTTCACAACGCTTATGAGCTAGGAAAAATGCCGAATCTACGAGAATACGAATTAATGCCTTATAACGATGTATTTTTCGACCTTATAGGCGCGTATATCAAATTAACGCAAACACCAGATAGGGAAAAAACGCGCAACGGTGAAGTTTACCTTGTACAAAGAGCGCTTGGAGGTTTACATCGACTCTATCAGGGAGAAAAACTGTTCTACAAAATAACTATTCCAGACGCTTTATGCTCAATTAAATGGGAAAAAGTGGAAGATGAAGGAGAACACGCGGAGCTTTATAACACACTAAAAGTCAATAAAAGGATGTTAGAGCTTTATGAGCAAATATCGCTATCACTCTTAGACTCTGCAGGAAGCTTCGATAAGATTATAGTTCCCTGGAGCGGCGGAAAAGACAGCACGGCTGCACTACTGCTTGCGCTGAAAAAATACGGCAGAAAAAAAGTTACTGCCGTCTATGTAAATACACTAGTGGATTTCCCGGAAAACGAGGAATACGTAGAAAAAACAGCGAAACAACTCGGTATAAAGCTAGTAAAGGCAGTAGCTGACTTAAAAACAAAAATTAGGCAAGGCGTGCCTCTGCCTTCCCACGAAAACAGATGGTGCACGGGAGAAAAAATTAAGGCGCTAAAAAGAACAATCCGAGAAATCGCGGATGGAAAAATGCTAGTAATATCAGGAGACAGAGATTCGGAGTCCAGAGCAAGGTCAAAACGTCCCCCCATTCGAAAAGAAGAATATTGGACGGTGGCTTCCCCCCTGAAGCTCTGGTCAACAGCACATGTACAGTTTTACCTGCTAATTAACGGGGTCCAGCTAAACCCCCTATACTATAAAGGATTTTACAGGCTCGGATGCTACATATGCCCATCACTAAGAAGTTGGGAAATCAAACTAATCCAGAAATACGGGCTCGACAAAGGCTTCGACGAAATCCTATATAAGAAATTCATAACCATGAAAAAAGCTGAATGCATAAGTAGAAGAAGGATAGAGTTATATTAACCAACTTCATTGCAATTAAAGGGGATGAAGAAGCCGTCCCAGTAACAGAGCAGTGATGTCCTCGCGACGAGCAGACCCCCTAATACGTAGGAAGGTTAAGCTTCTTCCAAGCTTCTAACAGCTCTAAGCACTTATCCCGCTTATAGTTTGGAATAATTTCTAAGGGGGCACCTGTAAGCTCCTTAATTTTCAAGACAGGCAACCTAAGCTCGTTAAAACCAAGCGCCGCCACATCCTCTATCGAAGTCCCATAATACAGCCTGCTTATCCTAGCCCAATGAATAGCCCCAAAACACATGGGGCAAGGCTCAGTAGTAGAATATATCTCCGCTTCAGAAAGATCATAAGTGCCGAGCTTCTTAGCCGCCAGCCTAATGGCGTTTATTTCGGCATGCGCCGTCGGATCCTTATCGCGAAGAACAGTGTTATGAGCCACCACCAGCACTACACCGTTCCTAACAATCGCCGCGCCGAAAGGCCCTCCTTCTCCCTTTTTTATTCCCTCAAGAGCTGA
This sequence comes from archaeon, assembly GCA_029258735.1. Taxonomy (GTDB): domain Archaea; phylum Thermoproteota; class Thermoprotei; order Thermofilales; family JAPDKD01; genus JAPDKD01. The sequence continues at coordinate 24,192 of JAPDKD010000054.1, forward strand.
CTTTATAGCTAAAACCATGGGATCAACAGTATAGCCCAAAACACCACCCAAAGAAAAGTAAGCCTTACCTATTTAAACCTTCAAACTCGCAAGAGCAAAATTTAAATCTCATGCATCTAACTACAAAATAGCCAGCTAACAATAGCCGGCCCCCCGTAGCTCAGCGGAAGAGCGGCCGGCTGTAGGTCCAAACCGCGCGGCGACGAGGCACAAAGCCTGGAATGAAGCCGCGCCAGCCAATAGAAACCGGCAGGTCGGGGGTTCAAGTCCCCCCGGGGGGACCACTTTTCCTAATATTTTTATATTAAAATTGGTAGGGGAGGGGTGTTTAAAAACTCATGGAGGATTTTGCGTCTTTCTTTTAGTGGATATTTGTATGCTTCAAGAAGTGCTTTCAGTTTTTTGCTACGTTTGCTTTCTCTGAAACCTATTTCAGCGGCAAATTTATGTAATGCTTTCTTGCCGCCTAAAATATGTAAGCTGTAGCTATGTTTAAAGTTAATTACTCTGTTATCTATAATTCTTGTTTGTGGTGGATTTAGATTGATTTTTGTCTTATATCCTAAGTTTCTAAGTAGTTTTGATGTTACTAAAAGGACTTCTAAATCGCCTGTTGACATTTTTAAAATGTAGCCAGAAGCCGACTTTTTAATTGAGACGCATCCCTCGCTGTCGAATAGTCCCTG